>NZ_JAKFZM010000160.1:0-443 GCF_021654205.1 Leisingera sp. MMG026
GCCCCATGGCGATCAGCGTGCGCGCGCAGTGATGCGCTGTGGCGCAGGCCTCCGCACGGATCAGGCAGGGCGGTGGTTTCGAGAAGAATGGGATCATCCGCTTTCGATGCAGACGCTTCACCAAAACCGTCTTGCTGTTCTCATCTATGCCATGCGCCTGGAAAACGCTCTTGGCCAGGTCAAGCCCTCTCGTTGTGATCTTCACAATGGCCGCTCCTTTTCTGCCGCGAATTGTCGACCTGAGCGTATCTGTCTCAAGTCTCTGTGGCAGGGGCGTCCACATCATCAAGCCGGGGTCTGCGATGGAGACCAGCTTGGCACGAGACCTGATGCCGGACGAGGATTGGGCGTTCTTTGAACACTTCATCCTTTCGGCCCGTGCCCCGAACGGGCGCAAACCCACCAACCACCGCCTTGTTCTTGACGGGATATTCTGGATCGCC
>NZ_JAKFZM010000161.1:0-439 GCF_021654205.1 Leisingera sp. MMG026
AGCGCCAAAGCCGCTCGATCAGGCGATTTTCGATCCAGCGGCCGCGCCCATCCACCTGGATCTTTACCTTGGCGGCCCGCAGCACGCTGGTAAAATCTGAACTGGGGAACCGGGAACCCTGATCCGAGTTGAATTTCCCGGGCGGGCAGCGCCAGGCCAGTGCTTCCTTCAAGGCTTCGATGCAGAACCCGGGTTCATTGAGTTCGACAGCCGCCAGATCAGCACTTTGCGGCTGTGTCAGCCCATGGCCGCGCGCATGCGGGTCTCGAAGCGCTTGGTCTCCCGGCTGGCGCGGCAATCAGGCCCAGCCATTCGGCGTGGGTCAGACCGGCGGCGCTGTCCCTTCGGCAAAGGCTTCCGCCATGCCATCAAGGCGCAGGGCATTCAGGCGGTCGAGGGTTGGATGGGTCAGCATGAATATCCTTTCAATGAAAGCAGC
>NZ_JAKFZM010000162.1:0-431 GCF_021654205.1 Leisingera sp. MMG026
ACCCCATGGCGATCAGCGTGCCTGCGTTCAATGATCCTTCCGGCGCGCCTTTGAACGCGGATCCTGTCAATGTGCGTAATATCTACCGACAGCAGTTTATCAGCATCACCTTCGGGCAACGGGTGATTGCCAGATCTGAAAGCGGCTACGAGCCCGCACCTCAACAGCCGCAGATGCCGGGTGAAACGCTTCTCCAGTCTTTCCCTGGTTTCCTCAGGCGGGAAAAAACGGACATCAATGAAGGGTATCAACGGCATTCTATTGAACCTCGGCATGCTGCTTTTGAAAGAGAGCGGGACGGTGATACGGCGCAGAAGCGACCCGGCGCCAATCTATCCCTTCGAACAGGGCCTCGAACTGAGCCTTCGTCAGGGTCATTGCCACATCCGACAATTTCGGCCAGATGAAACCAGTGCCTTTTACTTTTACTT
>NZ_JAKFZM010000163.1:0-415 GCF_021654205.1 Leisingera sp. MMG026
TTCAGCACTGGCAAAGGTGAAGCTGACGGCGCTTTGATTGGCGGCAGTTACCGCGCTTTGGTCAAAGCCCATGCTGTAGCCTGACGGCGCTTCGGTGTCCTTATCTGCTGAGGCCGTGGCCTGAGGCGCCGCATTGCCTAGCGTGTCCGAGGCATCCGCCGTCAGGGCCAGCGCCCCCTCGGCCAGTCCGGACAGATCCAGGGTCAGGCTCCAGGCATTGCCCGATACGCTGGCGGTGCCGTTGACCTGGGCCGCGGCGCTGTCGGTGACGGTCACGGTGACGGTTTGGCCGTCTTCGATCAGCGTGCTGCTGCCGGACAGGGCAACGGCAGACGCCTCGGCGGCGCTGACCATGTCATCCTCCAGCTGCGGGCTGTCGAAGGAGAGGCTGGGAATGGCGCTGCCCTTGGCAACT
>NZ_JAKFZM010000164.1:0-460 GCF_021654205.1 Leisingera sp. MMG026
GCTTCACCGTCCGGGAAATCGGCTTTTTCGACAACGCGGGCGATCTGATCTTTGTTGTGGCCGGTGCCAGCATGAACGAGGGCACCACCGGCGCCTATGACCTGCTGTATGACGCCTACTTCAATCTTTCGCACGTCAAAGACGGCCTGGTGATCGTCAACGCGCCTGATGATGCGCTTTGGGCCTTTAGCCTTTCGGCTCTCACCGGCTTGGCCCGGTCTCACCTGGAAACCCAAAAACTGCGGGACAAGCTCACTGCCCTGCATGGCCCCTTTTAAGGAGACAACACATGAGTCTGGAAGCTCTGACCGCTGCAACTGATGCAATGAATGCCTTGACCGAAACCATAAGCGCTGAGCGTGGCCGCATTGCTGCCGCCGCCGATCAGGCGATTGAGGATTTGAACGGCACAGGAAAAACCATCCTCTACGTGGAACAGGAAAAACCATCCTCTACGGCA
>NZ_JAKFZM010000165.1:0-410 GCF_021654205.1 Leisingera sp. MMG026
CACCGTTCAAATCCTCAATCGCCTGATCGGCGGCGGCGGCAATGCGGCTGCGCTCAGCGCTTATGGTTTCGGTCAAGGCATTCATTGCATCGGTTGCAGCGGTCAGAGCTTCCAGGCTCATGTGTTGTCTCCTTAAAAGGGGCCATGCAGGGCAGTGAGTTTTTCCCGCAGTTTTTGGGTTTCCAGGTGGGACCGGGCCAAGCCGGTAAGGGCCGAAAGGCCAAAGGCCCAAAGCGCATCATCGGGCGCGTTGACGATCACCAGGCCGTCCTGGACCTTGGACAGATTGAGGTAGGCGTCATAAAGCAGGTCATAGGCCCCGGTGGTGCCCTCGTTCATGGTGGCCCCGGCCACGATAAAGATCAGATCGCCTGTGCTGTCGAAAAAGCCGATTTCCCGGACGGTGAAAT
>NZ_JAKFZM010000166.1:0-398 GCF_021654205.1 Leisingera sp. MMG026
TGAACTTCGTCCCTGTTCCCGGACACCGTGGTAATTTACCCCTGTCCACGGAAGGAGCATGGAATGGGACAATCGAGACGAACGTTCACAGATGAATTCAAAGCCGCAGCTGGTGGCCGGTTTTATAAGCCTGGTGCCACACAAACCGGCGTGGCCAGGGAACCGGGTGTGACGAGTTCCCAGCTGAAGACCTGGCACTTGGAGGCCGAAGCGGCAGGATCAATGGCGGCGCTGCGCAGGCAGCAGGCGGATGCGGCGGAACTGGATCGTCTGCGGAAGGAAAACAAACGCTTGAAGCTGGAGAATGGGATCCTCCACAAGGCTTCCGCTTTTTTCGCCTCAAGGACAGCGAAGACATGAACACGAAACGTGCTTTCGTCGCTGCCCGCAAGACTGTT
>NZ_JAKFZM010000167.1:0-415 GCF_021654205.1 Leisingera sp. MMG026
CGGCTGCCGGGAGCGCGCATTTGATACGCAACTGGGCACGCTGAACCTGAAAGTTCCAAAGCTTCGGCAGGGCAGCTGTTTCCCCGGCTTCCTGGAGCCGCGCAAGACCTCGCAGAAGGCCTTGGCCGCGGTGGTCCAGGAGGCCTGGATCGGCGGGGTGTCCACGCGCAGGGTCGACGAGCCGGCCCAGGCGATGGGGCTGCAGGGCAACTCCAAGAGCACGGCATCGAAGCTGTGCAAGGACATCGACGGGCGTGCCGGCGAGTTTCTGAACCGCCCTCTTTGCGGCGAATGGCCCTGCGTCCGGCTGAATGCAACGTATCTCAAGGTGCGCCAGGGCGGCCGGATCGTAAGCGCCGCGGCCATAACAGCCTTCGCCGCAAACACCGATGGACGTCGCGAACTCATTGGACGT
>NZ_JAKFZM010000168.1:0-376 GCF_021654205.1 Leisingera sp. MMG026
TGGCGGTCCGAGTGAAAAGGAAACTGAACGCGAACGAGGTCATCGACGCACTGACGGACCTGTTTATCCTGCGTGGCGTGCCTGCTTACATTCGGTCAGACAATGGCCCTGAGTTCATAGCTCAGGCCGTCAGGGGGTGGATCAAAGCCGTTGGCGCCAAGACAGCCTGCATTGAGCCTGGATCCCCTTGGGAGAACGGATACTGCGAAAGCTTCAACGGGCGAATGCGGGATGAATTGCTGAACGGTGAAATCTTCTATTCGTTACGCGAGGCTCAGATAATCATTGAAAGCTGGAGGAAACACTACAACACTAGGCGGCCCCACAGTGCTCTGGGCTACCGCCCACCTGCGCCAGAGGCCATCGTCCCGATGGG
>NZ_JAKFZM010000169.1:0-376 GCF_021654205.1 Leisingera sp. MMG026
TGTCGAATGCCAAGCAAAGCTGACCTTCTTGTCAGGTTTCTGACCCAAACCCAGAAAACGAACGTTCATGCTGTAGGCAGCGAAGGTGCCAAAAGAGCCCTTAGCAGACCTCGGATGCTTGATCGTACTGCGCAGGCGCAGCATGTTGTGAATGAACTACAAGTCTAAATGACTAATGCTTGGGGTGAATTACTACCCTAACAGTGAGCTCTCCAAGGTTCCTTTCGAGATCTTTCTCCAAACCTACTGGATTTTCTATGCTTCCCTCTGGGTCATAAATGAAACAAAGAAGCGTGTCGCAATCTGCGATGTTGGTTATATCGCAATATATCAACAATAAGTTGCTCTCCAAGTTGTTTTTCTGACATCGTTCTTC
>NZ_JAKFZM010000017.1:0-107432 GCF_021654205.1 Leisingera sp. MMG026
AATCATAGGGACGGACCACTTCTTTGGGGGAGGCTCAAGCTGGCCCTTTCACGGCGCGCCGCGCCGTCTGGCCCCCGATTGCACACTGTGCGGTTGGGGAATTGAAGGAAAGAACCTGGCCAGGTGTGAGCTTCAGTCCTGCTCAATACGGCTGTTTCAGTCAACAGGTGGCGCTGATCTTCGGAGGGGAAACGGATCCCTTCAGCATGTAGAAGGCAGAGATCACATAAGTCATTGTTTTAAAATAAAACCACCGGCCGAAGATCGGCCGGTGGCAATTAACCTCGTGTCAGAATGGCAGAAAACCCCCACCAATGGCAGTTATTTCTTGGGTCCGACATCAGTCAACAGGAGACGCTTCACTGCAAGGGTAAGCCGGGTCCGATGACCAAAGAAATCCGGGGGCATTGGGTCTGAATTCTTCACGGGTCATCCCAGCCCCCCGCAACTAGGGTCTCGGTTAAGGAATTGGCGGCACTTCCGGGCCTGCAGGGCGTGCCGCATCCCACACGCAGGCAAGGGAAACAAACGCATGAAAACCCATGCACAGGCAGTTGTTATCGGCGGCGGGCTGGTCGGCTGCTCTATCCTCTACCACCTCGCGAAACTTGGCTGGACCGACGTGGTTCTGCTGGAACGCGACGAGCTGACCGCCGGCTCCACCTGGCACGCGGCGGCCAACATCCACGGGCTGCACGACAACAACAACGTGACCCGCGTTCAGCACTACACGATGAATCTTTACAAGGAGCTGGAGAAGGAAACCGGCCAGGGCTGCGGCGTGTTCCAGCCCGGCTCGCTGTACCTGGCCAAGACCGAACAGCGCGAGCACCAGTTGCGCCTGCAGGAGGCCAAGGCGAAGTATTATGGCCTGAACTTCCACGAGGTCAGCCGCGAACAGGCCAAGGAGCTGCACCCGCTGGCGCAGTTCGACGATATCCGCTGCATCATGTTCGAACCCGACGGCGGCAACGTGGACCCTTCGGGCGTGACCATGGCCTATGCGGCCGGCGCCCGCGCCATGGGTGCGCAGATCGAACGGTTCTGTCCGGTGATCGGCACCGAACAGCAGCCCGACGGCAGCTGGATTGTGAAGACGGAAAAGGGCGACATCCATGCGCAATGGGTGGTGAACGCAGGTGGTCTTTGGGGCCGCGAGGTGGCGGCGATGGCGGGCCTCACCCTGCCGCTGCAGCCGACCGAACACCAGTATTTTGTGACCGAGTCCATCGACGAAGTGGCGAACATTGGCCGCCGCCTGCCCTCGATCGCGGACCGTGACGGCGAATACTACTTCCGGCAGGAGGGCAACGGCTTCCTGATCGGCGCTTATGAAAAGGACATGCGGTTCTGGGCCGAAAACGGCACGCCCTTGGACTTTGCCCATGAGCTGTTCCCCGACGATCTGGACCGGATCATGGAGAACGTTATCCGCGCCACCGAACGGGTGCCCTGCGCCGAAACAGCCGGCGTCAAGCGCGTGATCAACGGCCCGATGATCTGGTCGCCGGATTCTAATGCCATCTGGGGCCCGGTGCCGGAACTGAAAAACTACTTCTGCTGCACCGGCATTATCCCCGGCTTCTCGCAGTCCGGCGGCCTCGGCCTGCTGGCCGCCCAGTGGATGATCGAAGGCGAGCCGCAATACGACATGTTTGCCTGGGATCTGGCGCGGTTTGGCGACTGGGCCGACAAGGCATTCACCAAATCCCGCGTAGAAGACCAGTATGCACACCGGTTCGCCATTCACTTCCCGAACGAGGAACGCAGCGCCGGCCGTCCGGCCCGTGTGCGCCCGGCCTATGAAATGCAGCAGGAACTGGGCTGCGTCTTTGGCCTGAACTGCGGCTGGGAACATCCGCTGTGGTTCTCCGGCACCCCCGGCACCAAGGACACCAACAGCTTCAACCGCCAGAACTGGTGGGAGCCGGTGGGCCGCGAGGTCAGCATGCTGCGCGAAAACGTCGGCGTGATCGACATCTCGAACTTCGCCAACTACGTGGTCAAGGGTCCGGGCGCGTTTGACTGGCTGGACAAGCTGGTCGCCAACAAGGTGCCAACCGAAGCGGGCCGTTCCTGCCTGACCCCGCTGATTTCGGTCCGCGGCGGCGTGGCCGGCGACTTCACCATCACCAAGGTTGCGGATGACGAATACATGATGGTCGGCTCCGGCATGGCGGAACGCTATCACCAGCGCTTCTTCAACATGGTCGAGCTGCCGGAAGGCACCACATTCGAGGTCGCCACCAACCGCATCGCGGGCTTCAATGTCGCAGGCCCGAAGTCCCGCAACATGCTGCAGCGGCTGACCAATGCGGATCTGAGCAATGAAAACTTCCGCTTCATGCGCTCGCGCACCATCGACGTGGCAGGGGTGGAATGCCTGGCAATCCGGGTGTCCTTCACCGGCGATCTGGGCTGGGAACTGCACTGCGCCGAGGACGACCAGGTCAAACTGTACTCTGCCCTGCTGGCAGCTGCCGCAGAGTTCGGCGGCGGCCCGGTTGGCGGCCGCGCGCTGGGGAGCTTACGGATCGAAAAGGGCTATGGCTCCTGGGGCCGCGAGTACAGCCAGGAATACTGGCCGCAGGAGGTGGGCCTGGCCGGTCTCATCAAGCTGGACAAGGATTTCCTCCACAAGGACGCCTATCTGAAGGTCAAGGACAACGCCCCGCGCGAAATGCTGTCCGCCTTCGAGATCGACGCGGTGAACGATGCCGATGCCTCCGGCGGCGAGCCCATTTTCACGCCCGAAGGCAAACCGGTGGGCCGGGTGACGTCTGGCGCCTATGGCTACTCCGTCGGCAAGTCGCTGGCGCTGGGATATGCTAATCCGGCAGTTGCCAAACCCGGTGACGAGGTCGAGGTTTTCATCCTGGGCAAGCCGCATAAGGCGCGTATTCTGGAAGCCGCCGCCTTTGACCCCTCCGGCGCACGGCTTCGGGCCTGATCAGGAATGAGCACTTGGCCCGTCGCGTCAGCGGCGGGCACGCGTCCGCCCGCCCCACGGCGGGCGCGTTCCGCTCCCGCCCGGGCGAACGCTCACCGTGATACTTCCAGGTAAGGCGCTGGTTCAGATTGGTGCCATTCCCGCTGTCAGCCATTCTGCAAATGCAGCCTCATCCACATCCCCCGTGGCGAGGTCCTCCATCATCCGTACACCCTCCACCGGGTCCGGGCGGAACTGGTAGCCATTGAGGCGCAGAAAGGTCACAGCGGTCACAAAGGCCGTGCGCTTGTTGCCATCGACAAAGGCATGCGCCTTGGCGATGCCAAATGCATAAGCCGCGGCAACCTCGGCCACTCCCGCGTCCGAATAGGCTGCCAGATTCATCGCCCGCGCACAGCCCATTTCGAGCAGTGCCTTGTCGCGCATCCCCGCAGCGCCGCCATGGCGGGCGATCTGCCGGTCATGGAAAACTACAACTGCCGCCAGCGGCACCCATTTGTATCTGCTCACGCCAGGGCCTGAAGCAGATCCCGGTTCTCATCCATCACGATTTCAGCCGCGGCCAGCGCCTCGGCAACCGAGGGATCATGCGCCATCACCCGCAGGCTGCCGTCATCGCCGCGCACCACAAACAGCGTATCGCCTTCCTTGGCGTCCAGCATCGTCAGCATCTCCGTCGTCAGCGTGATGACGGCAGAGTTTCCGACTTTCCTGATCTTGGTCTCAATCATTGGCAGGCCTCGCGTATATATACCCGTATATACGGTGAATGCCGCCAAATTTCAATGCTGCCTGCAGGCAGCGTTAAAGCTACAGTTCCATCCCCGCCGCGGCCTTCAGCAGCCAAGTCTTGAAATGCTTGACCGAGGGCGTTGCCGCCTTGTCCTTGAAGGTGGCGAAATAGGTCCACGGGCAGTCAAGATCAAAGGCGAAGGGCGCCACCAGCCGCCCGGCCTCCACATGGCTCCGCACCAGGGATTTCGGCAAAACCACGCAGCCAAGCGCGTTGACCGCAAATTCCAGCCCCATATTGGAGGAGTTGGTCTGCAAGCCGCCCCTCAGTTCAATCCCGGATAGCCCATAATGCTTGGCGATTTTCTCCCAATAGATCGGGCGGCCCAGAATGTGGATCAGCTTGGCCTCCATCAGCTGCTCCGGCCTGCTCAGCGCCGCGCCATTCACCCGGAAGTCAGGGGAGCAGACCAGCGCCAGTTTTTCATCCCACAGTTTGACCGCCGGCCCCATCACATCATCGACATGGTTGATGGTGATCGAAATGTCCGAAACGTTGGTCTCCACATCCACCCAGATGGTGCTGTGAATGGTCAGGTCGATATCGGGATGCACCTTGGTGAAATCCTCGATCACGTCGATCAGCCATTTCTCCGCCAGGCTGACGGGACAGGAAATCACCACCTCCCGTTTGTGGCTTTGCGAGATCAACAGCTGGGTAGCGGAATCAATCTCCTGCAGCGCGTGTCGGACCGAAGGCAGATAGGCCTCGCCCACATCCGTCAGCGACAAGGACCGCGGATGCCGCACGAACAACGGCCGGCCGATGAATTCCTCCAGGCTGCGCACATGGTTCGACACCGCCGACTGGGTGCAGTTCAGCTCATCTGCCGCCGAAGTGAAGCTTAGATAGCGGGCGGCGGCCTCAAACGAGCGCAGGAAAGTCAGATGGGGGAGATTCTTCATCAGGCGGTCCGCTGGCGGTTTCTGGGCCATGTTCACATGCTTTGGAATGCGCCGCAATTCCCAAGGGTTAGCGGCCCGGAATGGTCAAAAAACGACGTCTAACACGCATTTCACGAAATAACCCATCCCTATGACCCCGGTTTATTTGCGGGTCACCGGACCCAGGACACCCTAGCCTGACGCGGAAACCGCCCCTGCGAGAGATCCGCCATGACCGCCACTTTCGACCGCGCCGCCGACTTCACCTTCGGCCTCACCCCCGCCGCTCTGCCGGACAGCACCCGCAAGGCGGCAGCACTGATGTTCCTCGACACCTTGGGCATCACCATCGGCGCCACCCCGATGGAGGCCGGCCGCATCGCCCGCGAAACCGCCGTGGCGCTTTATGGCTGCGGCGAGGAGGGATTGGCGGCGCGCATGTTGTTCGACGGCCGCAGGGTAAGCGTCGCAGGCGCCGCCTATGCCGCCGCCACCGCCACCGACAATCTGGACGGCCATGACGGCTATTACCCGACCAAGGGCCACATCGGTGTGGTGGTGATCCCGGCAATTGCGGCGCTGGCGGAAACCGTGCCGGATTTTTCGGGGCCGGAGGTGCTTGCGATCACCACACTGGGCTATGAGCTGGCGGGCCGCGCGGCGCTGTCGCTGCACAGCACCGTCAGCGACTACCACACCTCCGGCGCCTGGAACGCCCTGGGGGTGGCGGCGATTGCAGCCCGGATCCGCGGCCTCAGCCGCGACCAACTGCGCCAGGCGCTGGGGATCGCCGAATTCCACGGCCCCCGCAGCCAGATGATGCGCGAGATCGCCAACCCCTCGATGCTGCATGACGGCTCCGGCTGGGGGGCGATGGCGGGCATGTCCTCGGCAATTCTGGCCGAGAAAGGTTTTACCGGCGCGCCCGCGATCACCCTCGAGGAAGACCGGGTTGCGGAATACTGGCAGGACCTAGGCAGCTTCTGGCAGATGGAGCATCAATACGTGAAGCCCTACCCGATCTGCCGCTGGGCCCATGCGCCGATCGACGCGCTGCGCCAGGTGATGCTGGAGCACGATCTTACCCATGAACAGATCGCCAGGATCCGCATCAACACCTTTCACGAAAGCGCCTGCCTCTATCCCGGCATCCCGTCGACCACCAGCCAGGCGCAGTATTCGCTGGGTTTTGCCGTCGCAACCCAGGCCGCCTATGGCCGGATCGGGGTTGAACATATTACCGGCGAGGGGCTTGCAGATCCGCTGGTGGCCTCGATCCACCAGCGGATCTCGGTCGCCGAGGCCGCGCGCCATTCGGTGCGCTTCCCGGTTTGCCGGGTTGCCGATGTGGTGGTGACGCTGACCGACGGGCGGGTGATAGAGAGCGGCGATGTCCACGCCCGCGGCGGCCCCGAGGCGCCATTCTCGCAGGCGGATGTGGTGCGCAAATTCATGGAATTTGCCGCCCCGGTGCTGGGCGAGGCCCGCGCCAGCGGCATCCGCGATGCGGTGCTGGGGTTCACCAGCGACGGCAGCAAATTCTCCGATCTGGGCCGTCTGATCTACGATGCGCCGGAAACCTAAGCCTGCAAACTGACCAGAAAGATATAAGACATGGCACGTGAAAGACGCGGCGGCGGACGCCGCGGGAAATCCAGCCGGTCCGGCGGCAGCATCGAACAGCTGCCGTGGCAACAGGTGAAAAACACCTATCCGCCGTTTGAGCTGCTGAACCCCGACCAGACGGACCAGCTGCACGCCACCTCGATGCGGATCCTGTCGGAGGCCGGCATCCGGGTGATGGGCGATAATGTCATGGACATCTTCGAGTGTGCGGGCGCCATCGTTGACCGGGACAGCAAGACCATCCGCATGGATGAAAGCCTCGTCATGGAGGCGCTGAAGACGGTGCCGCACACCTTCACCCTGACCGCGCGCAACCGCGCCAAGCAGATCACCCTGGGCGGCAACAACGTGACCTTCGGCCTGGTGGCCGGGCCGCCCAATGTGCATGACTGCATCAATGGGCGCCGGTCGGGCAACCTCACCGATTATCAGAACTTCATCAAGCTGGCGCATCACTTCAACTCCATCCACTTGATCGGCAACCAGGTGACCGCGCCGCTGGAGCTGCCCGCCAACAACCGTCATCTGGACACCTATCTGGCCAACCTGATCTATTCAGACCTATCGTTCCACTGTTCCGCCATCGGCCGCGGCCGGGCGCTGGACGGGATCAACATGATGGCGATCACCCGCGGCCAGAAACCGGAAGATATGAAGGAGGATCCGGGCGTCATCACCATCATCTCAGTCAACTCGCCGCGGCTGTTCGACGATGCGATGGGCGACGGGCTGATTGCCATGGCAGAGTACGGCCAACCGGTGACAGTGACGCCGTTCACCCTGATGGGCGCCATGACCCCGGTGACCTTGCCCGCCGCCCTGGCGCAGCAGAATGCCGAGGCGCTGTTCGGCGTGGTGCTGACCCAGCTGGTCAATCCCGGCACGCCGGTGATGTACGGCTCGTTCACGTCAAACGTCGACATGCGCTCCGGCGCGCCGGCCTTCGGCACGCCGGAAAACGCCAAGGCCAATATCGCCGGCGGCCAGCTGGCGCGGCGCTATGGCATCCCCTACCGGACCTCCAACGCCAATGCCTCCAACGCGGTGGACCTGCAGGCGGCCTATGAAACCATGATGGGCACCTGGGGCGCGGTGCTGGGCGGTGCCAATGTGATCTATCACGCGGCCGGCTGGCTGGAGGGCGGCCTGACTGCGTCTTATGAGAAATTCATTATGGATGTGGAGATCATCCAGAACATGATCGAATTCCTGAAGCCGATGAAATTCGACGCCGATGAGCTGGGCTTTGACGCCATCCAGTCGGTGCCCGCCGGCGGCCATTTCTTTGGTGCCGGGCACACCATGGCACGCTATGAAACTGCGTTCTACACCCCGATGCTGTCGGACTGGCAGAACTACGAGAATTGGGAAGCGGCCGGCGCCAAGGATGCGCTGAGCCGCGCCACCGGCATCTGGCAGCAGGCGCTGCGGGATTATGCGGAACCGCCGATGGATCCGGCCATCAGGGAAGAGCTGGAAGCCTATGCGGCCAGGCGGCGCGAAGAAATCGGGTCCGGCGAGCCTTGAGAAGGCGGGTGCGAGGGGCCTGCCCCTCGCGCTCCCCGGAGTATTTTGGGAAAGATGAAACAGTCAGGGACCGGCAGGCACCCTGGTCTTCGTTTTACAGCAATTCGAACAACCGGCCCGGCACATTGCTTTGACGGGGCAGCCCGAGCGCCCGCATCACCGCAAACATCATTGCCTGGTTTGAAGTGACAACCGGCTTATCAAGCGCCATTTCGATCCGGCTGACAGCCTCAACCGCACGCATGTCCGTACAGCTGAGCACAATGGCCTGGGCCTCCCGGTGATCGGCCTGGCAGGCCAGGTCGAATACCTCCTCCGGTGTCAGCTCCCCCTGGCCGTAGTTGCCAAGCTCGCGCCCCGCATCGGCGCATTTCACCGTGGTGATCCGGTTCTGCGACAGGAAGTCCATTGCTTGCGTGTTGATCTCGCCCAGGTAGGGAGAGGAGAAGCCCACTTTGGTTGCGCCGAGGGCCTTGATCGCGTCAACCAGCGCCCCGGCAGCGGTAAAGGACAGCGCGCCACAGCCTGCCTTGATGTCCTGCGCCAGCTTCTTATCAAACTCCGGCCCATGGGTCAGCGTTGCCGAGGTGCAACCGTAAAGCACCACATCAGGGCGCACGCCCGAGATCATCCTGAGATCATGGCTGATGTCGGAGACGCCAAGCCCGGCCATCTGGTCGGAACCCGGGATCTCGTCCACATCATAACCTCCCAAGCGCTGAAAGTGCACCGTGGTACCCGGTGCGCGCATCAGCAACATGTCCGGTTCCAGATTGGTGTTGGTGTAAGGCACCAGCACGCCGATTTTCGCGCGGGTGCGGGTTTCATGAGTCATGTGAGCACTCCTTTCAGCACCGCCAGTGCGCGGTCCATCACGTCCTGGCTGCTGATGGTGGCGCGCAGGCAATCGCTGAGGCCATAGCCGCCCATGCCGCGCATCAGCAGCTTTTCCGCCCGCAGCGCCGCATCCGCTGCCTGCGCCTGCACCGGCGAGGCAAAGCGCATCAGCACGAAATTGGTGTGGCTTTGCGGCACCGTCAGCCCCAGCGCGCGGCAGCCCGCGGCAAAGCCATCACGGATCGCGGCAGTTTTGGCCACTGTATCACGCATATGCGCCTGGTCCTGCATTGCTGCTGCCGCCATCGCCTGTGACGGGATGGAGATATTGTTGGGGTTCAACAGCTTGCGCACTTCGCCCGCGATCTGAGGCGGGAAATAGCCCCAACCGGCCCGGGCACCTGCCAGACCATAAGCCTTGGACAATGTGCGCATCACCACGGTATCGCCGCGCTCTGCCAGGGCGAAGATTTCGGCAGGGTTGTTTTCCGCATCGGCAAACTCGGCATAGGCCTGATCCACCACCAGCAGCACATCTGCAGGCAGGCCCGCGCGCAGGCGCTGAATATCAGCGTTGGGGATCAGCGTGCCGGTAGGATTGCCTGGGTTGCAGACAAAGACAATGCGGGTTTGCGGCGTAACGGCGGCAAGAATGTCATCGACTGAGACCGTAAGCGCCCGTTCCCGCGCCTTGACGTACTCCGCCTGCACCTGGGCCGAGGCCGAGGACACAAAGGCATAGCCGTAATCAGTGCCCAAGACCCGGTCGCCCGGCCCGGCAAAGGCGCGGATCAGGCAGGTGATCAGCTCCATCGAACCGGCGCCGCACAGCACCTTGGCCGGGTCCAGCCTGTGTACCTCCGCCACCGCGGCGCGCAGATCGGGCCATTCCGGGTCCGGATAAAGCGGCATCTGATCCAGCACCGCCTTGCCCGCGGCAATCGCGGCGGGGCTGGCGGCAAAGGCGCTTTCGTTCTGGGCGAGGGAAATGACCCCCTCGCAGCCGAGATCCGCCAGCGCATAAGGCGCCATGGCGGCAACATGCGGAACGGCGCGGATCATTTGGCACCTCCATAGGCGCTTGCGCCTTCCGCGGTCACCAGCCCGCGTTTCAGATCCAGCGCCAGGGCGTCCGGGTCGCGTTCCGCCGGGTCGCCAAAACCGCCGCCGCCTGGGGTTTCAAAGATCAGATAGTCGCCTGCCTCCACCCGCAGCTCGCCCTTGCCGGGGATGTCCTGCCCGCCATCGCGCAAGCGGATGCGGCCCGGGGCGCCGGGTAAACCGCCCATCCTGCCAAGCGCCGGGAACTTCAGCCGCTCCACCGACAGGAACACGATGAAGGGCGCATCGTTGGAGGCGGTCATTTCGATCCGCTGGCCAAGGCCGCCGCGATATTTGCCTGCCCCGCCGGAGTCTGGACGCAACTCTCGCCGCCACATGATGACCGGGGCAACCGACTCGGTGATTTCCACCTGGCTGCCATAGACGCCAGAGGGATAGGCAGTCGCCGACAGCCCGTCCGCGTTGGGCCGCGCTCCGGTGCCGCCATTGTGGACCGGCTCAATGGCGAATTCGCGGCCGCCGTCTCGGGCCACTTCGGGTGCGTGGCGCATCGGCAGGTCGAACATGCAGCTGGCGCCTTCGGCCGGTACCTGATCGGGCAGCGCCTGATGCAAGCAACCCAGCACCAGATCCGGCGTCACCTGCCCCAGCGTGTGGCGCATCGCCACCGGCACCGGACGCTGCGCGTTCAGGATGCAGCCCTTGGGGCCATCCACCGTGAACAGCCCCAAAGACCCGGCATTGTTGGGAATATCCGGCCCGACAATGCAGCGCAGCGCAAACACGGTATAGGCGGTGGCATAGTTCAAGGGCACGTTGATACCCTTCTTGGAACAGCCCGAGGTGCCGGTGAAATCCACATGCATTCCGGTTTTGGAGACCGTCAGCGTTGCGTGCAGCTCCAGCTCATTCTCATAGCCGTCCATTTTCAGGGCGTTCTTGTAGACGCCTTCTGGCACCTCCGCGATCGCCTCCAGCGTGCCGCGGCGGGAGGTGTCGATGATATAGGCGCCCAGGGCATCCAGATCACCGATGCCGAACTCCTCCATCATGTCCACCAGCCGCTTCACCCCCGCCTCGCAGCAGGCAATCAGCGCATAAATGTCGCCCTCATTGGCGATGGGCTCGCGGCTGTTGGCGCGGATGATATCCATCAGCAGCGCATTGGGCTCACCCTCCTCCACCAGCTTGCAGGGCGGGATCAAGAGCCCCTCGTCATAGATGTCGGATCCTTCCGGCCCCATGCCAAGGCCGCCCAGATCCACAAGATGCGAGGTGCAGGAGGTGAAGCCGACCACCCTGCCGCCCTTGAACACCGGCATCATCAGCAGGAAATCGTTCAAATGCCCCGAGGCGAGCCAGGGATCGTTGGTCATGTAGATATCGCCGGGCTTCATGGTCTCCGCCGGGAAGCGTTCGCGCAGATGCATCACCGCCTCGGCCATGGTGTTGATATGGCCGGGCGTGCCGGTCACGGCCTGGGCCAGCATCCGGCCCTGCACATCAAAGATGCCGGCCGAGATGTCGCCGCATTCGCGCACGATGGGGCTAAACGCGGCGCGGATCAGGGTCTGGCCCTGCTCCTCAACCACCGCCAGAAGGCGGTTCCACATGACTTGAAGCCGGGCCGGCGAGAGATCGTGTGAGAGGTCGGCCATCATGCGCCTCCTTTCTGGTCGTTTTTCTGATCCTGGATCAGGACGAGGTTGCCAATTGCGTCCACATGGGCAGAGAAATCCGCCGAAACCAGCGTGGTGGTTTGCGGTTCGGTGATCAGAGCGGGGCCGCAAACCTGGTCGCCGGGCTGCAAGCTGTCACGCGGCACAAACGCCGCCTGCTTTGTCGTGCCATCCACGTCGCAGGTGATCGGGCGGAAGGCTGCGGCACAGATGTTCTTAAGTTCCGGCGTTTCCGGCACCGCCGTGACCGCGGCATCCGGCGTCGCCACCCGCACCGCCCAGTTCAAGATCTCGATCTTCATACCCGGCACCGGGCGCGAGAACTGCTTGGCGTATTCACGCTCAAACGCCGCGGTCAGGGGGCAACGATCCTCAGCCGTCAGATCGCGGTCCGGCAGGGTGATCTCAATCTCATGCCCTTGCCCGGTATAGCGCATGAAGGCGGTGCGCCGGATCTCTGTTTCCGCGTCGCCAGCGCCCTGCGCCACCACCGATTTCGCCTCGTCGATCATCTGGGCAAACAGGCTGTTGATGCCGCCCATACCCATGGTTTCGAGCAGCGAGTAACGCGAGCGCACGATCTCGAAACTGACCGGCGCAAACAGGAACCCCACAGCCGACCCGACACCCGGATTCGGCGGGATCAAGATGCGCGACACGCCTGCCGAGCGCGCCACCCGGCTTGCATGCAGCGGGCCGTTGCCGCCAAATGCAATCATGGTGCGCGGCCCCAGATCCTTGCCCGATTCCACGGCATGCATCCGCCCGGCGCTGGCCATGCTTTCATCAACAATGCGGCTGACGCCATCGGCGGCGCCAACGCCGTCCAGCTCCAGCCGTGAACCGATCACCCGCCCCAGCGCCTCCTTGGAGGCTGCCGGGTCGATCTTGATAAACCCTTCGGCAAAAGTATCCGGCACGATGTAGCCCAGCGTAATGTCGCTGTCGGTCACGGTCGGTTCCGTCCCGCCGCGCCCGAACGCCACCGGGCCGGGTTCAGACCCCGCTGATTTCGGTCCCACAGTCAGGCGGCCCAGCCGGTCCACCCCGGCAATGGAGCCGCCGCCCGCACCAATCTCGATCATCTCGATCACCGGGATGCGCACCGGCATGCCCGACCCTTTGATGAACCGCGCCGCGCGGGCGATTTCAAACTGGCGCGAGGTTTGCGGGCGGGCGTTATCAATCAGGCACAGCTTGGCAGTGGTGCCGCCGACGTCGAACGACAAGACCTGATCCAGCCCCGCCTGTGCCGCGATACGGGCGGCAAGGATTGCACCGCCGGCGGGTCCGCTCTCCACCAGCCGGACCGGAAAGCGCGCCGCGGTCTGGATGGTGCACATGCCGCCGCCGGCGGTCATCATCAGGATCGGGCAGGTCACGCCTTCCGCCGCAAACCGTTCGGCAAAGCGCGCGAGGTAAGTCTCCATCAGCGGCTGGATACAGGCATTGGCCACGGTGGTGCAAAGCCGGTCGAATTCCCGCGCCTCGGGGCTGACCTCGGACGAGATCGACACCGTCAGGCCGGGACGGCGCTCAGCCAAGGTATCGCGCAGCCAGCGTTCATGATCCGGATTGGCGTAAGAATGCATCAGGCAGACCGCCACCGCATCAGCACTGCAGGCATCCAGCCCGGCAATCAGCGCGTCGACCGCGCTGTCCTCCATGCCGATCAGCACCTCGCCCGCGGCCGACATCCGTTCGCGGATGGTCAGCGCGCGTTCGCGCGGCACCAGCAGGCCGGGCTTTTCCAGATTGATGTCATACTGCGAATAACGCCGCTCATAGGCGATTTCCAGAATGTCCCGGAACCCCTCGGTGGTCACCGTCGCCACCGTTGCCCCGCGCCGCTCGATCAGCGCGTTGGTGGCCAGCGTGGTGCCATGGATGAAGCCCGTCACTTCCCCCAGAGAACGCCCCGATTGCGCCATCACCCGCGCGGCACCTTCCATGGCGCCGTCTGCCGGGTTCTGATGGGTGGTCAGGGTCTTGGTCGAGGCCAGGATTGTGTCTTCGCCCGCCACCAGAACAGTGTCGGTAAAGGTGCCGCCTATATCAATGGCAAGGCGCAGCGTGTTTGAGGCTGTCATGTTTCATTCCAAAGTCTGCCTTTAGGGATCCGTCCAACGCCCGGTCAGGGCTGACAGACTTCAGGCAGCGACCAGATTGCATCCGGTTGCGCGGCGATCCATGCGTTTGGGAATGAAGGTGTGCTTCATGCTTGTATCCTGCGGTGCGGCCCTTCGGACAGCTTGGCGGATTGCGACATGTAAATTGTCTGATTGCGCCGCAAAACCCACAGGCAGCAGCCTTCCCCTCCCGGCAGCGAATTCCGCCGGAAGGGGAAATGACTTAGCCGAAGTGCAGGGTTTTGACTTCCTGATAATCCTCCAGCCCCAGCATGCCGCCTTCGCGGCCGTTGCCGGACTGTTTGTAGCCGCCAAAAGGCGAGCCGTAGTTGAAGCCGCCGCCGTTGATATGCACGGCACCTGCCCGCAGGCGGGCGGCGACACGTTCCGCGCGTTCCGGGTTGCCGGTCTGCAAATAGGCCGCCAGGCCATAAGGCGTGTCGTTGGCGATGCGGATGGCGTCTTCTTCATCCTCAAACGGGATGATCACCAGGACCGGGCCAAAGATCTCTTGCTGCGCGATCGCCATCCCGTTGGTCACATCGGCAAAAACCGTCGGGCGCACGTACCAGCCCTTGTCCAGCCCTTCGGGACGGCCCAGTCCGCCCGCCAGTACCGTGGCGCCTTCGTCAATGCCCGTTTGGATCATCGACTGTACCCGGTCGAACTGGATGCGGTCGAACATCGGGCCGATGTGGCCGCCCTCATGCGCAGGATCACCAACCGCTTGGCCCTCAGCTGCCGCCTTGGCAATCTCCAGCACTTGATCGTAGCAGCTGCGCTCCACCAGCATCCGGGTCGGCGCGTCACAGCTTTGGCCGGTGTTATACATGCACTCCAGCACCGAGGCCGTTACCTTCTCCGGCAGATCGGCATCGGCGAACACCAGGTTCGGGGACTTGCCCCCCAGTTCCAGCGTCACCCGTTTGACCGTATCCGCGGAATCCTTGGCCACCGCAACGCCCGCCCGGGTCGAACCGGTAAAGGACATCATGTCCACGTCCCTGTGCCGCGACAGCCCCGCACCCACGGTTGGCCCGTCGCCATGGATCAGGTTGAACACACCGGCGGGATAGCCCGCATCATGGATCATCTGCGCATAGACCGCTGCCGACATCGGCGTGTGCTCTGACGGTTTCAGCACGCAGGTGGACCCGGTCGCAAGCGCCGGCAGCACCTTCAGTGCGATCTGGTTCACCGGCCAGTTCCACGGCGTGATCAACCCGCAAACGCCAATCGGCTCGCGCACCAGAATGTCGCCGTTGGTCAGGGTTTCGCGCAGCTCCTGGGTTTTCAGCGCCTCAAGAATCCCCTCCAAATGGCCAATGCCCGCATCCGCCTGGGCGTCGCGCGCCATCGAGATCGGCGCGCCCATTTCCGCGCTCAATGCCTGCGCCATCTCCTCGCGGCGCGCGTTGCTGATCTCCAGCAACCGCTCCAAAAGCGCGATCCGCTCATCGCGCGAAGTGCGGGAGAAACTCTCAAACGCCGCTTTGGCCGCCGCCACCGCGGCGTTCACATCCACTTCGTCGCCCAGGATTATTGTCCCGATCCGGCCCTCGGTCGCGGGGTTCAGAACCGGGAATTCGCGGCTGGAATGCGGTGTCACCCAGGCGCCGCCGATATAGAATTTTTGCAGGTCCATCAGATCAGTCTCACTTTTGCGTGGTGATTTCGGTTCAGAAGCTCAAGGAGCCGGGGCCGATGCGCCGGCACCGGACGCACCTCAGCCGTTTCAGAAACAGTGGACGGGGGCCCTGCCGCCGTCAAGCGCAGGGACAGCCCTGCTGTAAACTCTTCCAGCCCTCCCGGGCTGCGCGTGCTGACACCGGAGAATGACCGGCCTGGCGCCGCGCCGGCACAGCAAAAACGGCAAGACGGCATCATTTTGCGCAGTCCCCGGGTTGTGGGTTGCGCGCATCAGTGCCCGACAAAGACGCCGATTGCGGCAGGAATCTGTTCGCGGCCCGCGCTGCCCGGTTTAGGTTTTTCAAAAGCCCGCACCAAAAAGACCGGGCGTCTAGAGGCAAGTCATGAGCAGATCCAAGTGGACAGCCCGTTGTGTGCTGCTGGCCGGGACCATCCTGTGCAGCTGCACCGTTGTTGGCGTTGACTACCAGCGCCCGGACTTTGCGGTGCCGGCGGCCTATTACCAATCCCGCAGCTATGCGACCGCGCAGGGCGCGGCTGAGACCTGGTGGCAGGGGCTGAACGATGCCACGCTGAACCGCATGGTTGACGCAGGCCTGGCGCAAAACCTTGGCATCAAGGCCGCCCGCGAACGCCTGAAAGCCGCCGAAGCCCTGCGCCGCGGCAGCGGCCGGCCGCAGCAGGTCAGCGGCAGCCTGGAAGGCAGTTCGATCTTTTCGCGCCGCGAATCCCAGAACAATTCCTCCAGCCAGGATGTTGCCGAGGTTGGCGCAACCTACGTCTTTGACCTGTTCGGCGAATTCGAGCGCCGCTCTGAACGCGCCGTTGCCGACCGGGACGCGCAGTTTTACCAGATGGCCACCACCCGGCTGGCGATCACCGACGCGATCACCCGCACCTATATCCAGGCCCGCTTTTTCCAGCGCGGCGCAGCTGTCACCCGCAAGACGATCCGCCTGCGCGAACAAATCCTGGGAACCGTGGTTGAACTGCAGGAAGCCCGCGCTGTGCTGGCGCTGGATGTGGAACGCACCAAACTGCAGGTCGCCAGTGCCAAGGCGGACCTGCCCGGCTTTATTGCCAGCTATGAATCCTCGGTGTTTGCCCTGGCCACCTTGCTGGACCGCGACGCGTCCGAAGTTTTTGCGATGATGAAGGGCAGCTACAGCCAGCCCTACCCGGCGACCAAGCCGGAACTGGGCGTGCCCGCCACCCTGCTGCGCAACCGCCCTGACATCCTGCTGGCCGAGGCCCAGCTGCGCAGCGCCACCGCCGATATCGGCGTCACCGAGGCGGAACTCTACCCGTCGCTGGAAATTACCGGCTCGGTGCAGGCGGTCCGGCATGTGCCCGATCTCTACTCCATCGGTCCGAGCCTGAATTTCCCGCTGTTCAACCGTCCTGTGCTGCGTGCCTTCCACAAACGGGCCATCGCCGAGGCCAAAGCGACGGAGTACGATTACCGCGCAGCCGTGCGCGGCGCCGTTGAAGAAGTCCAGTCCCAGCAAAGCACGCTGCGCGCCGCCCGCCAGCGCACCGCGGCGCAGGTCCGCGCCGTCAATCTGGGCACCAAAGTTGCCGATCTGGCGCGCGAAACCTTCACCGCCAGCGAAATCACCTTGTTCGACCTGCTCAACACCGAAGAAGCACTGCGCGACAATGAGCTGAACCTGATCTCCGCCCGCCGTGACCTGGCGCTGGCCTGGGCCGGCCTGCAGATTTCACTGGGCAAAGGCTGGGCACCGGATCAAACCCCGGCCAGCGCAGCAGCAGCTTTGTCAGCAAAGGCTGAGTAAGTTCAGGCGTCTTGTTCCGGTGCAGGACAGGTTCAGCGCGGGATAGGTCCCGAGCGGTCTCAGGCCTGTTCCTGCTGCATCTGTTCGACCATCCGGCGCGCGCGCTTGCACTGCAGCTTGTCGCGCAGCGGGCTGTCGGGGTCGATGTCCTTCGAGCAGACCACGCATTTGTCGGCGCCCGAGATCGCATTCAGCCCGCCGCAGCTGCCCTTGATCTTCTTGCCCATCAGGATCACGCCCAGCGACATGCCCAGGGTGACGATCAGCAGCAGGATGAAGGCCAGAAGAAAGGTGCTCATGTGTGGTCCCTCGCAGGATGGCTTGGTGCGCGGCTTCAGTTTCCGGTCAGCGCCTCGAATGCGCTGCTGGCAGTGGTCATATAGGCATCCGCACCGGCTTGCACGTCCCGATCAATGAAAAACACGGCAAGTTTATGCTCTTGGGCAAGCTTAAGCCCGTTTTCGCGGCCCAAAACCAGCATCGCGGTGGCCCAGGCATCCGCCAGCATCGCGTTTTCCGCAATCACCGTGACAGAAGTGGTGCTGTGCGTCACCGGCCGACCCGCCACCGGATCCAGGATATGGGAATAGCGCGAGCCCTCATGCTCAAAGTAATTCCGGTAATCACCGGATGTCGCCAGGCCCAGATTGCTGACCGGCACTATCAGTTGCACCGTCTGCGCCGCCGCATCGGGTTTTTCGATGCCGATGCGCCAGGCCTCGCCCTTGGCGTTTTCGCCCTTGGTCACCAGATCGCCGCCGATTTCCACCATGTAGTGCTCGATACCGAACCCCTGCAGCGCCCCGGCCACCGCATCAACGCCATAGCCCTTGGCGATGGCGGACAGGTTGATGCCGGTGCCCGGCGCCGATTTCTTCAGCGTGCCCGCCGCGGCATCCAGCACCAGCAGCCGGGCCTGTCCCACATTTTCCAGCGCCTTGGCAATAGCGGCATCGGACGGCACCGGATCCTCGGGCTGGCGCGGGCCGAAGCCCCACAGCTCGATCAGCGGCCCCAGGGTCACGTCAAACTTGCCGCCTGTCTTTTCATGCACATCATTGGCCGCAGCCAGCACATGGGCAAACTCCGGCGACACCCGCACCGGCGCAGTGCTGCGCTCGGCTGAGAAGGTGGAGACCTCCGAGGCCGGATCCCAGTTCGACATCTTGGCATTGACTGCCGCCAGGGTGCCCTCCACCGCGGACCCCAGCGCCTCGGCGTCCAGATCCTCGCCAATCGCTATCACGCTGTAAGTGGTGCCCATGGTTTCACCCGACAGCCGCACCTCTTGCGGCGCGCTTTCGAACCAGCAGCCGGACACCGCCAGCACCGCGGGCAGGATCAGGGCAAACAAAAACCTTCTGGGCATTGGTACATCTCCGGCGGCAAAACTGGCGCTGCTATGCCCCCGCCCTGCGCCAGAGTCAAATTTGGCGCACCAAGGATCAGAACTTCAGCGGCACAAAAGCCAGCGCCAGCAGGCCCAAGGCGGCAGGCACCCCGAACAGCCAGGCCCGCAGCCGGCCGTTCGGCGCTTCGCTCTTCCAGGTCTGCCGGTACATATGGCCGCAGACCACCACCAGGAACACGGTCAGCGCACCGGTCACGGGGGTCAGATAAAGGGTGTCGAACATGTTGTTTTCCGGCCTATGTTAGCGCTCGCGTCATTTCGCCCCTTCCCGGATCGTAATCCCGCGTTAAGATGAGCATATCACCTGATCCAGGATAGGAGGAGACCCGCGCAATGGCACCGACCTCATACCAAGCTCCGATGCGGGGCGACAAGGAGGACAAGCACAGTTACAGCCAGTCCGCCGAGTCAAACCTGTCGCATTCGCAGACAACAGTGGCCAAGCTGCTGGAGGGCAAGGGCGATGCCATCTTTGCGGTGCGCCCCAATGATACCATCGGCCATGTGGTGGATGTGCTGAAGGAAAAACACATCGGCGCGCTAGTGGTGACCGATCAGAACGGCGACCTGCAGGGCATCCTGTCGGAACGCGACATCGTGCGGCGGATGGCGGAAACGCCCGGCCACACCCTGCCGCAGGAAGTTTCGGCGCTGATGACCACAGCCGTCAAATCCTGCACCCCCGATGACTATCTGCATGACGTGCTGAAAACCATGAGCGAAGGCCGCTTCCGCCACATGCCAGTTCTGAAGGACGGAAAGCTGGCCGGCATGATCACCGTGGGCGACGTGGTGAATTTCCGCCTGAAAGAGCTGGAATATGAAACCCTGCGGATGAAACAGATGATCGTCGGCTAAGGTTTTTGACGGCGGCGGGTCACGGAAACGGCCCGCCGCCTGTTTCCTGCAGAATGGTCAGGAACGACTGAACATCTTCTGCTTCGGCCAGCGCCGCCATGCTGCGTTTGATTGCCGGACCGTAGATCCCCCACATCCGCAGGCGCAGCGCTGCGCCAGCCGCGGTCAGGTGCAGCACCTTGCCGCGCCGGTCGTGTTCATAGACCGCTTCGCGCACCAGACCCTGCTTTGCCATCTGAGCCAGGATGCGCGACAGGTTCGATTGCTCAAACAGCAGGTTCCTGGTCAGCTCAAAAGCACGCACCCCGCCGTCCCCCGCCAATTCGATCCCCCACAGCACGTCGTACCAGCGCATGCCGGGCAGCCCCGCCTCGCGCAGTTCCGTTTCAATATCCCGATGGGTCTGCCGGCAGGCCCGGTTCAGCAGGATCCATATCTCGGTTTCCCGTTTGCTCGGCGTCATAGGCAATCACGAATTGGTGAACGAAGCACGCGGCAGGCATTTTTGCATGCGGATGCGGCGGAATAGATGCCATAACATCTATACGGGGTTCCGCGCCAGGATTGAACCCCGCAATTCAATACCGCCCCAAGGGCAAATCCAAACAGGGATACCGTCATGCTGATCAAGATTGCACCGCTTGCCGCCGCCGCACTGCTGGCCGCGCCCGCCGCTTTTGCTGCCACGTATAAAACCGATCAGGGCCACAGCGAAGTTCAGTTCAGCTGGAGCCACGCCGGCGTTTCGGTCCAGTCCGGCGAGTTCACCCAAGCCGAGGGCACGCTGGAAATCGACCCCGAAAACCCCGAAGCCGCATCGTTGAATGTCACCATCAAGACAGACAGCTTGGCCACCGGCTTTGGCCCGCTGGACGATCACATCTCCAGCGCCGATTTTCTGGAGGTTGCGACCTATCCCGAAATCACCTTTGTCAGCACCAGCGTTGAAAAGACCGGCGAAAACACGGCCAATGTCACCGGCGACCTGACCATCCATGGCACCACCAAGCCGGTTGTGCTGGAAACCACCATGACCCACTTCGGCCCGCATCCGCTGGGCGGCGCGATTGAATATTACCAGGGCGACTGGGCTGCGTTTAAGGCCAGCACCACCATCGACCATCAGGCCTTCGGCGTCGGCGGCTTTTCCACCGGGCCGATCACCATCCGCATCAGCACCGAGATGAGAGCACAGTAAACGCCGCCAGGCGCTGGAACAAAGAAAGCCCCGGATGAAAACATCCGGGGCTTTTGATTTTCCGCGCTGCGTTCCGGCTTAGCCGCCGAAGTCGTCCAGCATGATGTCCTCACGGTCCACACCCAGATCCAGCAGCATGTTGATAACCGACTGGTTCATGATCGGCGGGCCGCACATGTAGAATTCGCAGTCTTCCGGCGCCGGATGGTTCTTGAGGTATTCCTCGAACAGAACGTTATGGATAAAGCCGGTATAGCCTTTCCAATCGTCCTCGGGCTGGGCATCCGACAGCGCCACATGCCAGTCAAAGTTGTCGAACTCCTCGGCCAGGCTGTCGAAATCCTCGACAAAGAACATCTCTTTCTTGGAACGCGCACCGTACCAGAAGCTGATCTTGCGGTCGCGGTTTTGCAGCCGCTTCAGCTGGTCGAAGATGTGGCTGCGCATCGGCGCCATGCCGGCACCGCCGCCGATGAACACCATTTCCTTTTGGGTGTCGCGGGCAAAGAATTCGCCGAACGGACCGGAAATAGTGACTTCATCACCCGGCTTCAGGTTAAAGATGTAGGACGACATCATGCCCGCAGGAATGCCCTCGGAGCCCGGAGGCGGCGAGGCGACACGGACGTTCAGCATGATAATGCCCTTTTCGTCCGGGTAGTTCGCCATTGAATAGGCGCGTTCAACCGGTTCGTTCACCTGGGACTTATACTGCCACAGATTGAAACGGTCCCAGTCCTCGCGGTATTCTTCCTGGATGTCGAAATCGGTATAAGCCAGCTGGTGCGCGGGTGCCTCGATCTGGATGTAGCCGCCGGCGCGGAAATTCACATCCTCGCCTTCGGGCAGTTCCAGCACCAGCGCCTTGATAAAGGTCGCCACGTTGTCGTTCGAGCGCACCTTGCAGCGCCATTTCTTGACGCCAAAGACTTCCTCGGGGACTTCGACTTCCATGTCCTGCTTGACCGCAACCTGGCAGGACAGGCGGTCGCCGCAGCCCGCTTCGCGCTTGGTGATATGGCTTTCCTCGGTCGGTAGGATCGACCCGCCGCCCGAATGCACCCGCACCCGGCACTGGGCACAGGTGCCGCCGCCGCCGCAGGCGGAGGGGACGAACAGTTTTTCCGCCGCCAGCGTTTGCAGCAGCTTGCCGCCCGCAGGCACCGAGATGGTTTTTTCACCGTTGATGGTGATATTGACGTTGCCGGTTGAGACCAGGCGGGAACGGGCGACCAGGATGATGGTCACCAGCGCCAGCACGATCACCGTGAAAAGGGCTACGCCGAGCGTGAAAGTTTCCATGTTTCCGCGCTCTCCTTACAGTTTGACGCCGCTGAAGGACATAAAGGCCATCGCCATCAGTCCCGCGGTGATAAAGGTGATGCCAAGGCCCTGCAGACCGTCCGGCACGTCGGAATACTTCAGCTTCTCGCGCACACCGGCCATCGCGGTGATCGCCAGCGCCCAGCCAAAGCCGGAAGACAGGCCATAGGTGGTTGCTTCGGCAAAATTGTAATCGCGTTCCACCATGAACAGCGAACCGCCCAGAATGGCGCAGTTCACCGTGATCAGCGGCAGGAAGATCCCCAGCGCGTTGTAGAGCGGCGGGAAATACTTATCCAGGATCATCTCCAGGATCTGCACCATCGCCGCAATCACCCCGATGTACGAAATCAGACCAAGAAAGGTCAGATCCACATCCGGGAATCCGGCCCAGGCCAGCGCGCCGGGTTTCAACAGGTAGGTCAGCAGCAGGTTGTTGGCCGGCACGGTGATGGCCTGCACCACCATGACCGAAATCCCCAGCCCCAGCGCGGTCGAGATCTTTTTCGACACCGCAATGAAGGTACACATGCCCAGGAAGAAGGACAGCGCCAGGTTTTCAACAAAGATGGCCTTGACGGCGAGTGAAATCAGCCCTTCCATCAGTGCGCCTCCACGGATTGGATTTTATATTCACGCTCTTCCACCTGGTTCGGTTTCCAGGTGCGGAAGCCCCAGATCAGCAAGCCGATGACAAAGAACGCCGAGGGCGGCAGCAGCAGCAGGCCGTTGGGCACATACCAGCCGCCGTTGTTCACGGTCTCCAGAATGGTGATGCCGAACAGCGAGCCGGAGCCGAACAGCTCTCGGATCACGCCGACCAGCATCAGGATCAACCCATAGCCCAGACCGTTGCCGATGCCGTCGATAAAGGACGCGACCGGCGGGTTCTTCATCGCAAACGCTTCGGCGCGGCCCATCACGATACAGTTGGTGATGATCAGGCCAACAAAGACCGACAGGGTTTTTGAGATCTCGAACGCATAGGCCTTCAGCACCTGATCCACCAGGATCACCAGGGATGCAATGATCACCATCTGCACGATGATCCGGATCGAGCCGGGGATCTGGTTGCGCAGGACCGAAATGAACATTGACGAGAACGCGGTCACAAATGTCACCGCCAGGGTCATCACAAAGGCCACCTGCAGCGACGATGTCACCGCCAGCGCCGAGCAGATGCCCAGAACCTGCAGCGTGATCGGGTTGTTGTCGACCAGCGGGTCGACCAGCATTTCCTTCTTGGTCTGCGACATCAGAAGTCTCCCGCTTGCAGGGCGGTCAGGAAGGGCGCGTAACCCTCCTCGCCCATCCAGAATTTCACCAGGTTGTCGACACCGACAGAGGTCAGCGTCGCACCGGCCAGTGCATCAATATGGTGCTCCGGCCCGGCCGGGCCTTGCGCCTTGGCAACGGTGATCTGCAATTCGCCATCAGCATCATGCAGCTTCTTGCCGCTCCACAGGGATTTCCAGCGCGGGTTGTCCACCTCGGCGCCCAGGCCGGGGGTTTCACCGTGCTGGTAGAACTGCAGACCAAAGATGTCGTTGCCGTTCTCCTCAACCGCGATAAAGCCATAGAGGGTCGACCACAGGCCATAGCCGTGGATCGGCAGGATCACCTTGTCCAGATCACCGGCTTCGTCGCGCAGCAGGTAAACGGTCTTGTAGCGCGACTGGCGGCCGATGCCGGCCGGATCATTGTCCAGCGCGCGGCTCAGCTCCGGGTCCTGCGCGGCGGCCAGACCGTCAAAGCTGGCGGCGTCGAACTGATCGGTGAATTCACCGGTCTGCAGATCCAGCACCTGCGGTTCAAACGCGGCAAAGGCTTCGGCGACATCTGTGCCCGGCTCATACAATCCCGCCACCTGCAGCACGTTCAGCTGCTTGTCGCGTTTGCGGTTGGTTTCCTGCACCGGGCGCAAGCTGACAGCGGCGGAGGACACGATCATCGAGGCCACCAGACAGACGGCGACAGCAATGAACACGGTCTTGCCAACCGAATCCGGCGATGCGGCAAGGAAGCGGCCGATCAGGCCCTTGCTTTGGGTATCAGCCATGGCGGCGCGCCCTCCGTTTGATGTTGGCCTGCACGACGAAGTAGTCGATCAGCGGTGCAAAGACGTTGCCGAACAGGATCGCCAGCATCATGCCTTCGGGGAAGGCCGGGTTCAGCACCCGGATCAGCACAACCATCACACCGATGAGGGCACCATAGATATAGCGGCCCGCGTTGGTGTGCGATGCGGATACCGGTTCCGTGACCATGAACACCAGACCGAACGCATAGCCGCCCAGCACCAGGTGCCAGTACCACGGCATTGCAAACATCGGGTTGGTGTCGGAGCCGATCAGGTTCAGCAGCAGCGAGAACGCAATCATCCCGCCCAAACAGCCCGCGATCAGGCGCCAGTTGGCGATCTTGGTGAACAGCAGGAAGGCCAGACCAATCGCGCAGGCCACGGTCGAGGTCTCGCCAAAACTGCCCTGAATGGTGCCAATGAAGGCGTCCGACCATTCGATGCCCTTGGCAGCCAGCGCCTGCACACCGTCGGCGGCTGTCACACCCAGCGCGGTGGCGCCGGAAAACCCGTCAACCGGGGTCCAGACACTGTCGCCCGACATGTTCGCCGGATAGGCGAAATACAGGAACGCCCTGCCGGTCAATGCGGGGTTCAGGAAGTTCTTGCCGGTGCCGCCAAAAACTTCCTTACCGATCACCACGCCAAAGATAATGCCCAATGCCACCTGCCACAGCGGCGCCGAGGCCGGCATGATCAGCGTGTAAAGCATCGAAGTCACAAGGAAGCCCTCGTTCACCTCGTGGCCGCGCACGGTGGCAAAGATCACCTCGAAAATGCCGCCGGCAATCAGCGTCACCAGATAGATCGGCAGGAAATACAGGAACCCGTGCGCGATATTGGCCATCGGGTTCGCCGCATCCAGCGAAATGCCGAACATCTGCAGAATGGCAATGCGCCAGCCGGTCGCAGCATCAGCGCCAAGCCCGGCAATCGCCGCGTTCGCCTGATAGCCGGTGTTCCACATACCCCACAGAATGCAGGGGATGGTCGCGATCACCACATAGGTCATGATCCGCTTCATATCGACGTATGAACGCGCATGCGGCGCTGCGGTGGTCACAGTCTTGGGGGTGTAAAGAAAGCTCTCCACCATCTCATAGACGGGGAAGAGTTTCTCGTATTTGCCGCCCTTTTCAAAGTGCGGCTCGATCCTGTCAAAGAAGCTGCGCAATCCCATCCGGCTCAGCCCTCCTTTTCAATCTTGGCGAGGCAGTCGCGCAGCGCTTGCCCGTATTCATATTTGGCGGGGCAGGCAAAACCGACGAGGCCCATGTCCTCTTCGTCCAGCTCCAGCGCACCCAGCGCCTGCGCGGTGTCGGTGTCCATCACCAGCAATGCCCGCAACAGCTGTGTCGGCAGATAGTCCTGCGGCATCAGCTGTTCGAACGTGCCGGTGGGCACCATCGCGCGGCGGCCGCCGTTCAGATTGCTGGTCAGGCTGAACAGCTTGCGCGACAGGGCGGACCCCAGCACCGGCTGCACCGCGTATTTGCCGCCCATGGGGCGGATCCAGCCCAGCGGGATCTGCTTGCGGTCTTCTTCCATCAGGGCAACCTGACGGGCGAACCGGCCCAGATAGGCAAACGGACCCGCAGCCTGACGGCCCGACAGGATCGAGCCGGAGATCACCCGCACCGGGCCGTCCGCAGCAATCTCGCCGCGGGTCAGCTCATCGGTGGAGGCCCCCATCACGGTGCGGACCAGACGCGGCTCGCGCGCCGCAGGCCCGGCGAGCGCAACAACAATGGAAGGGTCCAGATGGCCGGTCAGCAGCAGGCGGCCGATGGCGATCACATCCTGATAGGAAATCGTCCAGACCTGATCCTCGGCGCGCAGCGGTTTCAGGAAATGAATATGGGTCCCGGCAAGACCTGCAGGGTGCGGGCCGGAGAAAGCCGCCGCCTCAACCCCGGCAACATCGGTGCCCGGAATGCTGTCGCCAGCCTTCTGGCACAAATAGGTGGTGCCCTCGGTCAGCAGGGTCAGCGCTTTCAGACCTGCCGCAAATGCCTCAGCCGCATCATTGATGATCACGGCAGCGTCAGCCGCCAGCGGCTCGCTGTCGATCGCAGTCACAAAGATCGCGCCCGGCTTGGAACCCGGCTGCGGCATCTTGGAATAAGGACGGGTGCGGAACGCGGTCCACAAACCAGCCGCGCACAGCTTTTCGGTCAGCCCCTCGGCAGAATCGGCATTGCCGGTGGCCGAGAAATCAACGCCGTTGTCGTCCGCATCGGACACCGCGATCACCACGCTTTCCAGCACCCGGCGCGCACCGCGGTTGATCGCCACGACCTTGCCGGTCATCGGCGCGACCATCATCGCGGCTTCGGCATCCTTGTGGCAGAACAGCGGAGTTCCGCGCTGGACCTCCTCGCCTTCCTGCACCAGCATGCGGGGTTTCAAACCCAGATAATCGGGGCCCAGAACCGCCACCGAAGTGATGGCCGGGCCGGGGTGAATGGTCTGTTCCGGCGCGCCTGTCACCGGCAGATCCAGCCCCTTCCTCAAGTTAAATGTCTTCATATTTGCGCTACGTCCTTGTGAGGCCGATTCCCGTGGCGGTACTTATCTGTTTCCGGCGGCGGAGACAAAGAAAACGCAAGATGCGGTCGCTTTTGACTCTTCACCAGCCGGGTCCGGCCCTGTTTGATCGGGCGCACTCGAATCAAATTTGCCGCCGAATGGCAAGGCCGCCCCCCTGCTTGCCGGGCAGATTCCTCCGTGATCGCAGCTTCTAAGCCAGAATGCCGCATCTGCAGCCTGCCAATACGTCAGATGCGCCACCCGGAAGCGGCAATCGCACGCCCTGCCTGTGGACAAAACACCCCGGCCAAGCAACGCTTGCCGGGGCGGTCCAATGTGATGGCGCTAACGCCTGCGGCAGCCCGCATGTGATTCGCGACAGGCCTGCGGATTTTGCGCTGATCTCACGCTTCCCAGACAGCCTGCGGCGCGCCCATCAGATCGCGGTCAACGATGATCCCAAGCCCCGGCGCATCCGGCACCAGCACGCCGCCGTCCTGCACAGGCGCGTCGAATTCCGCGGTTTTCAGCGTCACCATATCGCGGCAGTCCAAAATGCAGCGCAGGGACCGCTCCGGCACCGTGGCGCCCAGATGCGCAATGGCGGAAAACGCCACGGCAGAGCCGACGGTATCCTGCACACTGACCGTCGCACCGGCAGCCAGGCACATGTCCCGGTGCCGCCGCCCATGGGTCAGCCCGCCGGCCTTGGAGATCTTGAGGCCGATGCCGTCGGCCACATCCTCGGCCAGCATCAGGGCGATGTCCTCATCCTGCTGCACCAGCTCATCCAGGATGATCGGCACGCTGCAGCGCTTGCGCAGCGACATCGTCTCGCGCCAGGTCTTGCAGGGCGCCTCCAGCACAAAATCCAGCCCCTCGGGCAGCAACCGCAGCATCCGCATGGCGGTCTCCGGCGTCAGCCCGCCATTGGCATCGACCAGAAAGAACTCCCCCGGCTGCCGGTCCGCCAAGGACGCGCGGATACGCTCCGCGTCCAGCGCCGGGCCGCCTTCGCTGTCCAGCGCGCCGACCTTGACCGAATGCCCCAGATAGCCCATCTCGCGGTGCTGCGCGACGCGCGCGCGCATGTCCTCAGGGCTGCCCGCATAGATCGAAGAGATCACCGGCAGGCGTTTGCCCGTAGAGCCGCCCAGCAATTCGCAGACCGGCAGGTTCACCGATTTGCCGAACAGGTCCCAGCAGGCCAGATCAATTGCCGATTTGGCGTGATTGTGGCCCAGCAGCGCCTCGTCCATCGCATCGTTGATGCGGTCCATCTGCCGCGGATCGCGGTCCAGCAGATACGGCGCAATCTCGGCGATCCCCGCTCGCGCACCCAAGGCGTGCGCGGCGATATAGGTGGCGCCGAACGGCGTGCTCTCGCCCCAGCCTTCCAGCCCGGTGTCGGTGGTGATCCGCACAAAAGAGGCATCAAAACTGCGGTACTCCCGACCGCCCGACAACATGTAGGTGCCGCCGGAATAGGGCAGGTCCAGCTGATACAATTCGATTTTCTTGATCTTCACGCCTCGGCCTCCGGGATCATCAGCACCAGCTTGCCGGTATGTTTCTTGCTAAGGAAGTCCTCCTGCGCGGTTGCAATCTCAGCCAGCGGATAGGTTTTGGCGACCAGCGGGCGGATTTCCCCGGCCTCGATATATGAGATCAGATTGGCGAACACCTCATCCACCTGAAAGGTGCAGCCCATCAGGGTCAGGTCCTTCAGGTACAGCGTGCGCACGTCGATCTCAGCAATCGGCCCCGCAATGGCGCCGGCGGTGGCATAACGCCCGCCACGCCGTAAAACGTCCATAAACGCAGGCCATTGCGGGCCAGCGACCAGATCGACCACCACATCGACGGATCCCTCGCCCAGCTCTGTGCGCAGATCAGCGTTGCGGTCCACCACACGATCGGCGCCAAGCGCCAGCACCTCCTCCGCCTTCGCAGCAGAGGACAGCGCGATCACGGTGGCGCCGCGACGCTTGGCCAATTGCACGGCGGCAGAGCCGACTCCGCCCGACGCGCCCGAGATCAGCACGGTTTCGGCGGCAAGGCCAACCCGGTGCAACATGTTCTCAGCCGTCGAATAGGCGCAAGGGATCGAGGCCAGCTCGGCATCGGACCAGTTGCAGTTCACCGCATGGGTCTCGCGCGCCGGGGTGACCGCGAACTGGGCAAAACCGCCGTCGCATTCGCTGCCGAAGGTCCAGCATTCATAAGGGCGGTAATCGACGTAAGAACGCAGCATGTTGCGCACCAGCACCCGCTCGCCGATACGGGACGGGTCGACCCCCTCCCCCACCGCCGCGATGTGCCCGCAGGCATCCGCGCCCTGAATGCGCGGGAATTCCAGCGGCTTGCCGGACCAGCTGGCGTCATCGTCATCGACGCTGTCAAACCCGGTGGCGCCGCCCGCATTGGTGTCCGCATCCACCGCCTTGGAGTACCAGCCGATGCGGGTGTTGATATCGGTGTTGTTGATGCCCGCTGCTGCGATGCGGATCAGCACCTCGCCCGCCTTGGGCTGCGGCACCGGCACATCGGTGCGGTAGTCCAGTTTCTCGATGCCGCCGTGGCCGGTTAGCAGCACGGCTGCCATTTTACTGGGGATCATGAGTGTCTCTCCCTGAATAAAACTGGCCGGCCCTCCCCTGCCGGCCAAACAGGCTGCTGTCCCCGTGGGGACAACACCCTGAAACCTGTGTTACAGATCCAGCGGATGCGCCCGGCCCCGCTCCGCCAGGCGGCGGTTCAGTTCCCTGGCTTCCGGCAGACCCGCTTCCAGCGCAAAGACAAAGGCGTGGGTCAGGTAGAAGCAGGCGGCGTCGATATTGCCGGCCTCCTCAGCCCTGTCCCCGGCCAGCGTATAGAGCCGCACCAGCTCGGCATTGTCCTTATCTTCATGCGCCTGCAAAAGTGCGCGGTCGAGATCTGCACGCTCCATCCCTCAGCCCTTCAGCGAGATCGCGATGTTCTTGGTGCGCACATAATTATAAAGCGCCTCCAATCCCTTTTCACGGCCAAAGCCCGATTTGCCAACGCCGCCGAACGGGGTTGAGATGCCGCCAGCGAACCATTCGTTCACAAACACCTGCCCGGCGCGCAGGCGGTTCGCGACCCGGTGCGCCCGTGCGAGGTCTCGGGTAAAGACGCCGGCCACCAGCCCGAACGCGGTGCCGTTGGCCATGGCGATCGCCTCGGCCTCGGTGTCGAAGGGGGTGAAGCAGGTGACGGGGCCAAAGATCTCTTCCTGCGCGACACGGGACGCGGGATCCACATCCGCCAGAATGGTCGGCGCCATAAAGTAGCCGTCGCGTTCCAGCCGGGCGCCGCCGGACGCCGCGCGCGCACCGCTTTGGCGGGCGGTGGCCACCAGGGTTTCGATGCCGTCCAGCTGACGCGCCGAGATCACCGGGGTGAGGCCGGGGTTTTCCAGTCCGTGGCCAACACTGAGGCCATTTGCCAGCGCTGCGGCGCGCTCAACCGCCTCGTCATAGATCGAACGGTGCACCAGCACCCGAGACATCGCCGAGCACACCTGACCGGCGTTATAGAAGATGCCGCTTTGCAAGCTGGACATCAGCGTGTCCAGATTGGTGTCCTCAAACGCCACAGCCGCGGATTTGCCGCCCAGCTCCATCAGCGCGGGCGTCACCGGATTGGCCGCCGCGCGCAGGATCGCCTGGCCGGTCGGCACCGAGCCGGTAAAGACGATCTGGTCGATTTGGCTGCTTTCCACCAGCCGCGCGCCAAGGTCTGCACCGATGCCGTTCAGAATCGAGACTGCCCCAGCGGGGACGTCAGCGCGTTCCAATGCGACGCCCAACATCGCCAGCGCCATCGGGTCCAGCTCCGGCGATTTGATGATCACCGAGTTGCCCGCCGCCATCGCAGGCGCCAGCGAGCGTGCGGCAATCGACACCGGGAAGTTCCACGGCACGATCTGGGCAGAGACGCCATAAGGCTCATAGACCGTAAAGTCAGCGTAATCCGGGCCAAGCGGGATAGACTTGCCTTCGATCTTGTCGGCCATGCCGCCGTAATATTCGAAATACTGCGCGGCTTCTTCGAATTCGTCATGCGCCGCGCTGAGGCTCTTGCCGCTTTCGCGGCACAAAAGCTCTGCGCCCTCATCCGCGATGCCGCGGATTTCCGCTGCAATGCGCTGCATCAGCTGGCCGCGTTTTGCGGGCTTCATGGCCGCTAGATCGCCGCGATCAAAACTGGCGCGGGCGGCTTCCAGCGCGCGGGCCAGGCTTTCCTCGCCCGCCAGCGCGCAATCCGCCACATGGCTGCCGTTGCCAGGGTCCTCAACGGCGATGCGTTTGCCGCCATCGCCCTCAGCCCAGGCTCCGGCCAGGAAATTCCTGGCCAGACCGTCTTGCAGGAAAGAACTCATGCCGCGCGGCCCTTGGTCACCTGATCGGCCACCCAGGCGTGGAAGTTATGGGTCGGCCCGTCCATCGCAGGCGAGAAACGGCCGCCGTCGAACAGCTCGCCGTGGCGGCCCTTCTGCATGCCCTCGACGACAAAGACGTCTTCCTCGAACACGGTCTTCCACAGTTTGGCGTTCTCATCGCGCAGCTGTTCCAGGTCCGGCGTGTCGTCGGCGGATTTGGCGTAATAGAGCTCGATGTGTTCAACGGTGTTTTCGGTGTCGACCGGCTCAAGGATGATCGCAAAGGCATGGTCGCGCTGCACACCCAGCAGCACGTTCGGGTAGACGGCCACATATTCGCCGCCCTCATCCCACTTGCTGCTCAGCCCCTCGAAATCCGGGAACATCTTGCCGTCATCGCCCTTCATCTGGCGGTAGACCAGGGTGCCCTGGCCGGAATAATGGCCCGGAACCTCGATGTTGTAATGGTCTTCCAGCCGGGAATAGCTGTTCAGCCCCGGATGCACCCAGGGCAGGTGATAGCTTTCGCAGTAGTTCTCAACCGCCAGTTTCCAGTTGGTTTTGACCTCCAGCTGAAAGCCCGAGGTTTCGCCGCCGTGATGCACCGGGGTCTCAAATTCCTTCCAGCGTTCCAGAAGGCCAGCGTGGGCGTCCTCAAACGCGGGCGCGTTGCCGTCGACATTGGCAAAGATCACGTCGCGCCAGACATAGGAACGGATGCGGACCAGGCCCAGCTCGTCCAGCTTGATATCTTCATGTTTGTTGTTGCCGGGGCCGCCCACATGCGGGGTTGAGACCAGGCGGCCGTTCAGGCCATAGCACCAGCTGTGATAGGGGCAGCGGATGGCGCCGCGGATCTTGCCGGGTTTTTCAACCAGGATCATTCCACGGTGGCGGCAGGTGTTCTGAAACACGCCGACTTCGCCATCATTGTCGCGCACGATCAACAGCGGCATCCCGAGGAAATCCACCGGTTTGGCATAGCCCGGTTCCGGCACATCCTTGCCAAAGCCGATGCCGGACCAATTGGCAAACAGCACCGAGCGTTTCTCTTCGGCAAAGACGGCGGGGTCGATGTAATGGGCGTTCGGCAGGCCGTTGGCCACGTTGACCGGAGCCATCACCGGGGCAAGCGTGTCATGCTTGTTCATCTGGGTCTCTCCAAACCTGAATAAAGATGTGCGCGTTGTGCGCCATTGAAAGGAGAGAGCGGAATCACTCAATATCAGAAAACTTCGCGCTGACCTTAGCTGAATTCATCTGAGGCGTGACTCAGCTCGTCAATCACCCAATTGCGAAGCAACCGGGCGGATTCCGACATTTCCGCATCCGGGCGGCCCACCAGGTGGAACCCGTGCGGGGCGGCCAGCACATGCGGGCCGATCGGCACCAGTTGGCCCGTGGTCAGCAAGGGGTTCAGCAGGCGCTGCCACCCCAGCGCCAGCCCGGTTCCGTCCTGCGCGGCCTGCAGCGCAACCGAGTAGTTGTTGACCCGCACCCCTGGCGCGATGGGGCCGTCATAGCCCTGCTGCTGGAACCAGTCGGCCCAGGTGGTCCAGCTTTTGTCGTCGGATTCCAGATGCAGCAGCCGCTGCTGCGCCAGCTCCTCCAGCGGGCAGCCGGTCAGCTTTTCAGCCAATTCCCGGTTGCCCACCGGCACCAGGTGGTCGCGGTACAACTCGGTCTGTTGCAGCCTGGTGTCGCGCTCGCGCCCGTAGCGGATGTAGAAATCCACGTCGGGCATACTGCGCAAGGGCCGGTCGTTGACGATCTGGTTGACGTTCACATCCGGGTGCCGGCGCCAGAACCGCACCACCGACGGCGACAGCCACAATGAGGCCACCGCAGAGGTGGAACCGATGGTCACGGTGTCGCCGGTATGGCGGTCGCGGATGGTTTTCAGGCTAAGCGAGATTTTTGAAAACGAGGTCGCCAGCGTATCAAACAACGCCTCGCCTTCCTCGGTCAGCTCGACTCCGCGGTGCTTGCGCTGAAACAGCGGCACCTGCAGCTCGGCCTCCAGCGCCTTGACCTGATGGCTGACGGCGCCGGGGGTAACGGACAGCTCCTGCGCGGCGTTCTTGAAGCTGAGATGGCGGGCGGCGGCCTCAAACGCGGCCAGGGTGGTCAGCGGCGGCAGGCTGTAATGGCGGCGGGACATCTGCGGCTCCTGGCATGCGGCTGGGATGAGAGGGTTTCATTTCAATATGGGAAATACGCCTTTGATTACCAGCACGGAATTTGCGGACGCGCGCGGTGTTCCGGCGCGCCTAGTCGATCCGGCCCCGTTGCAGCATTGGCGTCACGTTAAAGGCAGCCTTGTACACCCTTGAGAAATGGCCGGGGCTGTCAAATCCGCAGGACAGCGCCACCTCGGTCACCGAAGACTCAGTCTGGATCAGCAGATTGCGGGCGCGCTCCAACCGCATCTCCATTGAATATTTCTTGGGCGAGGTGTTCAGGTATTTGCCGAACAGCCGCTCCAGCTGGCGGGTAGAGATGCCGATATCCTCGGCAATCAGCGCAGGCGAGATGGGATCGCTGATATGGTCGTGCATCATCTGGATCGCCCGCGCCAGATGCCGGTTGCGCATGCCGTTGCGCGATTGCAGCGAAACCTTCTGCTCGGCAGTTGCATTGCGCACCGCGTTGTAAACCATCTGGTCCGCCACCGCGACGGCCAGATCATAGCCGTGATCGCGCTCAATCAGATGCAGCATCAAATCCGCCGTGGCGGTGCCGCCCGAGGCGGTCATGTGCTTTTCATCGGCCACAAACACGCTGCGCACCAGGTTCACCTCCGGAAAGCCCTCCATGAAACTGTCATGGTATTCCCAGTGGATTGCCGCCTGCATGCCGTTGAGAAACCCGGCCTCGGCCAGCACCCATGCGCCGGAACACAGGGCGCCGATCCGCGTACCGCGCGCCCGTTCGCGCCGCAACGCTGCCAGCAGCGGCTTGGTCACATGGTTGCGCATATGGATGCCGGACAGGGCAAACAGCTGGCGGCATTTCGGGATCGCATCAAAGCCGTAATGCACCAGCGTCACCGAGCCATTGGAACAGGTCGCGGTCTCGCCGTTCTCTGATCCGAACGACCAGTCATACAAGTCCTGCCCGCTGACCAGATTGGCAATGCGCAAGGGCTCCACCGCGCAGGAAAAGGCGAGATGCGAGAATTCCTCGACCAGAAGAAAGGCGAAATGCTGGGTGTTGGACATGGTGTGACCGCCTGACAAAAACCGCGCGGGACCGCCCTGTGCAACACAGCCCTGCGGTCCGGGCAGGCTACGCCCCCTGCCCCGTCCGCCGCAAGCTGCTGCACTGCGCAAAGCGCCCGCAAACTGCACACATCATATTTTTTCCGTGTACACAATATGTATTTTTTCTGTACTGGACGCATATAGTCATGACATAGAGACTGCGACCCGACGAATCCCACCCGCAACAGCGGCAGGAGAGAGATCCATGAAAGACGCCTCCAAGACCCGTAAGGCCGAGCTGCACAACCGTCTCAAGGCGGCCATCATGACGCTGGAGCTGCGCCCGGGCGCTGATCTGGACGAGGCGAAACTGTCCGAAGACACCGGCCTGTCGCGCACGCCTTTGCGCGAAGTGCTGCGCCAGCTGGCAGGCGAAGGCTATGTGGATCTGCGCGAAAACCGCGGTGCCCGGGTCAGCGAGATGTCGCATATGACCCTGCGCGATTTCTTCCTGGCGGCGCCGATGATCTATGGCGCGGTGCTGCAACTGGCGGCGAAACACGCAACGCCCGCCCAGATCGAGGTGCTGAAGGCCGCGCAGGAGGATTTCAAAGCCGCCCTGCGCAGCGGCTCCAGCGCCGAGCGGGCGATGGCCAACAACCGTTTCCACGAAGTGACCGGCGAGATGGCCGACAACATCTATCTGCTGCCCTCGTTTCAGCGGCTGCTGATTGACCACGCCCGAATTTCGATGACCTTTTACCGGCCGCAAAGCCCCGAGATGGCCGAAAACGTCTCGGAAGCCAGCGCCCAGCATGACGCCATCATCACCGCGATCGAGACGGGCGACGAGGCGGCGGCGGCGCAGCTGGCGATTGATCACTGGAACCTGTCACGCGACCGGATTGAACTGTTTGTCATGCCCGCCGGGCTGGACGTGCCGCTGGGCACGGTCGCACGCAAAACCCCTGCATAGAGGACAAAATGACCCCAATATTCCGCTTTGAAGGGATCTACACCCCTGTGGTGACGCCCTATCACGAGGACGGCAGCGTCAATTGGGACGCGCAGGCCGAGGTGATCGAATACCTGGTTGAAAACGGCGTGCATGGCCTGATCTCCGGCGGCTCGACCGGTGAAAACTATGCCCAGACCGTCGAGGAACGGCTGGAGCTGGCAAAGTTCACCCATGAGCAGCTCAAGGGCCGGCTGCCGCTGGTTGTCGGCACCGGCGCGATGCTGACCGGCGACTCCGTGGCGCTGGCCGCGGGTGCCCGCGACATCGGCGCCGACAGTATCCTCTTGGCCTCGCCCCCCTATTCGGTGCCGACCGACCGCGAAAATGCGCTGAATGCGCTGGCCATCGACAAGGCTGCTGATCTGCCGGTGATGCTGTACAATTACCCGCACCGCACCGGCACCATGATGGGCGAGGAGTTCCTGGACCGGGTCGGGCGCAGCCGCAATTTCTGCGGCATCAAGGAAAGCTCGGGCGATATCAACCGGGTGCACCTGCTGGCCCGCGACTATCCGCATATCCAGCTGGGCTGCGGCATGGATGATCAGGCGCTGGAATTCTTTGCCTGGGGCGCGCCCTTCTGGGTCTGCGGCGGATCGAACTTCCTGCCGGCCGAACATGTGGCGCTGTATAACGCCTGCGTGGTGGAGGGCAATTACACCAAGGGCCGCCGCATCATGTCGGCGATGATGCCCTTGATGCATGTGCTGGAGCAGGGCGGAAAATTCATCCAGACCATCAAACACGGCGTCACCCTGAACGGCATCGCAGCCGGTGCCATGCGCGCACCGCTGAAAGGGCTGAACAAGGACGACAAACGCGCATTGGAACAGGTTGTGCGCGTGCTGAAACAGAAAATTGCCGACATTCAGGCGGAGGGCTGAGCCATGACATTGCTGACCCAGGACGAATACACATCCATCGCCGCAGGGCTGGCCCTGCCCACTGGTGCCTTCATCGACGGTAAATTCCGCCCGGCAGCTTCGGGAAACACCTTTGAAACGGTGAACCCGGCCACTGGAGTGAAACTCGCCGATATTGCCGCCTGCGGCGCCGAGGATGTTGATTTCGCGGTTGAAAAGGCCCGCGAAGCCTTTGACGACGGGCGCTGGTCCCGCCTGCACCCGTCTGAGCGCAAAGACGTGCTGATCCGGCTGGCCAAGCTGATGACCCGCAACGCGCGTGAACTGGCGGTGATGGAAAGCATCGACAGCGGCAAAACCATCTATGACTGCGAAACCGTTGATGTGCCGGAGACCATCCACTGCATCAAATGGCACGCCGAGGCGATCGACAAGATCTATGATCAGGTATCGCCTGCCTCGGATGATCACATCGCCATGGTGGTGCGCGAACCCATCGGCGTGGTCGGCCTGGTGCTGCCGTGGAATTTCCCGCTCTTGATGCTGGCGTGGAAGATCGGCCCGGCGCTGGCGGCGGGCTGCTCGGTTGTGGTGAAGCCTGCGGCGGAGACCACCCTGACCGCCCTGAGGGTGGCGGAACTGGCGATGGAAGCCGGCCTGCCCCGCGGTGTCTTGAACATTGTTCCCGGCGGCGGCGCCGACGTGGGCGAGCCCATCGGGCGGCATATGGATATCGACATGGTGTCCTTCACCGGCTCCACCGTGACCGGCAAGCGGTTCCTGTCTTATTCGGCCGAAAGCAACGCCAAGGAAGTGGTGCTGGAGATGGGCGGCAAGAACCCCGCCATCGTGATGGACGACGCCGAAAACCTGGACCGGGTTGCCGCCCATGTGGTGAACGGCGCGTTTTGGAACATGGGCGAGAATTGCTCGGCCTCCTCGCGGCTGATCGTGCATAAGGACGTGAAGGCCGAGCTTTTGGAGCGGATTGCGCATCACGCCAAGCAATGGAACATCGGTGATCCGCTGGACCCGGAGGTCCGCATGGGCGCGCTGGTCTCACCCGCGCATTTCGACAAGGTCTGCGGCTATCTGGAGCAGGCGGAAAACGTGGTTCTGGGCGGCAGATCGCATGATGGCGCCTTTGTCGAACCCACGGTGGTTGAAGTGCCCGGCAATGATGCGGTGCTGGCGCGCGAAGAGATTTTCGGCCCCGTCCTGTCGGTGATCGAAGTCACTGGCTTTGACGAGGCTATCCGGATCGCCAATGACACCGACTATGGCCTCTGTGCGTCGATCTTCACCGCCAATGCCAAACGCGCCATCCGCGGCGCGCGGGCTATCCGGGCGGGCACGGTGACGGTGAACAGCTTTGGCGAGGGTGACATCTCCACACCATTTGGCGGCTACAAGCAGTCGGGTTTTGGCGGCCGCGACAACTCGGTCCATGCCCATGACCAGTACACCCAGCTGAAAACCATCTGGATTGATCTGGCCGACGACGCAGATGAGGCCGTGGATTGAGCACCTACACCGCCAAACGCCTGCCCCGGCAGACCGCAGCGGCGGGATGGAATGCCATCCTGCCGCCGCAAGATCCGCTGCCGGTGCTGGACCAGGATCTGACCGCCGATGTGACCATCATCGGCGGCGGATTTGCCGGGCTGTCGGCGGCCCGGCGCCTGCATCAGCTGGACCCGTCCCTGACGGTCGCGGTACTGGAAGCCGGGCAATTCGCCGAAGGCTCAGCCGGGCGCAATTCCGGCTTTATGATCGACCTGCCGCATGATCTGGCCTCGGATAATTACGCCGGCGACGCGTTGGAGGCCGACCGCGCCGCCATTGCCCTGAACCGCCAGGCCATCGCGTTTGCCAAGGGCATCGCCGAAGACTGTGCGCTGCCGCAGGAGATCTTTGATCCTGCCGGTAAAATCAACGCCGCCGCCACCCGTGCAGGCGATCGGCACAACCGCGACTTTGCCGCCCATCTGGAGCGGCTGGGCGAGCCGCATACGCTCTACTCGCAAACGGAAATGCAGGCGCTGACAGGCAGCCCGCATTACACCTCCGGCCTTTATGCGCCGGGTACGGTGATGATCCAGCCCGCGGGCTATATCAGGGCCTTGTCGGCACATCTGGCCGGGCAAATCAGCGTCTTTGAAAACACCCCCGCCACAGGGTTTGAAAAACAGGGCAGAGGCTGGCTGGTTTCCACCCCCAAGGGCCGCATCAGCACCGGCAGGATTATCCTGGCCAACAACGGCCATCTGGAAAGCTTCGGCTTTTACCAGCGCCGCCTGATGCATATCTGCCTTTATGCCTCGATGACCAAACGCCTGACACCGGAACAAATCGCCCGGCTGGGCGGCGAAGCGCGCTGGTCGGTGACGCCATCGGACCCGGTCGGCACCTCGGTGCGGCGGATTTCCGGCTCATACGGCGACCGGATCCTGATCCGCACCTGCGCCAGTTTTCACCCCACGATTGAGACCAGCCGGATGCGCCTGCGCAATGCCGGCTGGGTGCATGACCGCAAGTTCCGCGAACGCTTCCCGCATCTGGGGGATGTGCAGATGGAGCACCGCTGGGCCGGGATGCTGTGCCTTAGCCGCAACGGGTCTGCGGCGTTCGGCGAGCTGGAACAGGGTGTCTTTTCCGCCTGCTGCCAGAACGGCCTTGGCATTGCCCGCGGCACCCAGCAGGGGATGGGGGCGGCTGAACTGCTGCTGCAGGGCGGATCGGAGATTGCCAACCATTTTCTGGCCCAGCCGGAGCCGCCGAGGCTGCCGCCGGAACCCTTTGCCTCGCTTGGGGCGAACACCTATCTGATGTGGAAGGAATGGCGGTCCGGGAAGGAATAAGGCGTTGGGGGCGCTGCCCCCGGCCTGCGGCCTCCCCCGGAGTATTTTTGCAAAGATGAAGCGGGGCCGGGCCTTGAAGGTCCGGCTTTTGGTTCAAGGCAGGCTCAGCTTGGCCATTCGCCCGCCGTCAACGGTATAGACCTGGCCGGTGATGAAGCCCGCGTCCTCTGATGCCAGGAAAGCCACCAGCGCCGCCACTTCCTGCGGCTTGCCGGTGCGGGCCACCGGGTGGATGCCGGCGATATCGCGGCGGAAGGCCTCTGGATCGGGCATGGCGCCGATGAAATCGAGGTTCAGCTCGGTGTCAATCCAGCCCGGCGCCACCGCGTTGCAGCGGATGCCTTCCGCTCCGTGATCCACCGCCACCGCGCGGGTGAGGCCATGCAGCCCGGCCTTGGAGGCGCAATAGGCGGCGTGGCCGGGATTACTGCCCAGGCCTTCGATGGATCCGGTGTTGACGATACTGCCCTTGGATTTGCGCAGATGCGGCAGGGCGGCCTGGATCATCAGGAAGGGTGCCGTCAGGTTCACGGTCAAATTGCGTTGCCAGTCGGCGAGGGTCATGTCCTCGACCCGGGCCTCCTGCATCATGCCGGCGTTGTTGACCAGCACATCAAGGCGCCCTGCCCTGTTGACGGCCTCGGCGATGACCTGCGCCGGGCTGTCCGGGTCGGTGAAATCGGCGGCGATGCCCTCAAAATTTGCATCCGTGCCGCGCTGCGCGGTGAAGACGCGCGCCCCCTCGTCGCGCAGACGGCGGGCGATGGCCTGACCGATACCGCTGCGGCCGCCGGTGACCAGCGCAACCTTGCCTTCAAACCGGCTCATGACACCGGTTTCCCGCCGTTCACCTCAACCAGCGCGCCGCACATGTAGCGGGCGGCGTCCGAGGCGAGGAACAGCACCACATCGGCGATATCCTCGGGCTCGGCAATCCGGCCCAGCGGCACCGATTTGCCCAGCTCGGCTACTGCCGAGTCCGGATCAAAGCCGCGTTTGGCAAAGCCCGAACGCAGCATCGGGGTGTTCACCTCATTCGGGCAGACCGCGTTGATGCGGATGCCCTGATGCGCATGGTCCATCCCCATGCATTGGGTCAGCGAGGCAATTGCCGCCTTGGTCATGCAGTAAAGCGCGTGGTTCGGCCCCGGAGCCTTGCCGCCCCAGCAGGACGCGGTGTTAACGATGGCGCCGCCGCCGGTTTCCGCCATCAGCGGGATTGCGGCGCGGCAGATGCGGAACGGCGCCTGCACATTGACGCCCATCGACAGGTCCCAGTCGGCATCCGAGGTCTCTGTCACCGGGCCGCGGGTGATGACGCCGGCGTTGTTGATGACAATATCCAGCCCGCCAAGCGCCTCTGCGGCGGCCAGCGGCAGGGTGTTGGCATAATCCGCGTCCAGCAGATCGCCGGGCAGACGCGCTTCGGCCTCAATACCGCTGGTGTCGCGGTCGGCAACCGCCACCTTGGCGCCAGCGGCGCGCAGGCGTTGCGCGATGGAGGCACCGATGCCCCCTGCTGCGCCGGTGACCAGCGCGCATTTTCCCTGAAATTCCATAATTCTGTCTCCAATCAAAAGGATGCCACCGGCGCGCCGAACAGGCTCTCGTCCGGGGTAATGCCGAGGCCGGGACCTTGCGGGACGCTGATATGGCCACCCTCGATGCGGATACCGTTTTCCGCGTCGTAGTTGCCCTCGATATAGGGGGCCGCCAGCCAGACACCCTCCAGCAGGTCCGGCTTAACGGTGGCGCCGATATGGGTGCAGGCCGCCGCAATGATATCGCCGCCCCAGCTGTCGTCGCAGGTGTGCGGCAGGTTGCGGGCCTCGCAGATGTCGCGGAAGGCGCGCATCGGCTGCAGGCCGCCAATCCGTGTCACCTTCATGCCGAACCCATCCACCAGCCCGGTGCCGGCGGCAGTGACCACCGTGTTCAGGCTGGTGCTGTTTTCATCCATGTAGAGGCCGTGGCTGATCTGCGGGCGGATTTTCTGCAGGTCTTCCAGCGTGTTGCAGGGCTGCTCCATGATAAAGGGGATCTCAGAGCATTCGCGGCTGACGCGCAGCGCATCCCGCGTGGTCCAGCCGCGGTTGCCGTCCACCGCCAGCCGCATGCCGGAACCGCCAATCTGTTCCCAGACCTTGCGAATGGTCTCAATGTCCAGTTCCACAGGCCGTCCGCCGACCTTGACCTGCAGGCGGGGATAGCCCTCGGCCAGTTTCCCGGCAGCCAGCCGCGCGATATCATCGGGCGCGCCGACGCCGGTGGCATAGTAGGAGGGCACGCGGTCGGTGACCGCACCGCCCAAAAGGGTTGAGACGCTGACGCCGAACTGCTTGCCCAAGAGATCATGCGCGGCGATGTCGATGGCGGCCTTGGCGTAATTGTGTCCGTTCAGCAGCCCGTCCATGCGCCGGTGCAGGGTCACGGGTGCGATTTCGGCGCCAATCAGCCCCTCTGCCATCGCGGCCAGCGCTGCGCGGGCGCCGCCGGCGTGGGATTCGGCGTAAGTGGGGCCAACCGGACAGGTCTCGCCCCAGCCTTCCAACCCGTTGTCCGCCACCAGCTTCACCAGCGTTGTGTCCAGCGACCAAACCGCGGCGTTGGCCATGGTGTAGGGGCCGTTTTTCACCGGCAGATCGTGCTGATAAATATGGATTTCCGCAATTTTCATATGCTTGCCCTGTTGGAAAAAAGGCCCGCCCGCTAATCGCCGGGGCGGGCCAGTCGGGGGAAAGGTCAGTAGCTTTGGTTCAGCTCATCCGCAGCGGGGATTTCGCGTTCGCGCCGGGCGATGTAGTCCAGCAATTCTTCGTTCCTGGCCTCGTCCAGCTTCGGCTCCTGGTATTCTGACAGCAGCTTCTTGGCACGGGTCAGGGCGCGTTCGGTGATCTCAACCCCGCCTTCGGCCTGCCATTGCTCGATCGAGTTGTTGTCGAACATCTCCGGCATAAAAAACGCCTCCTGGAAATTCTCCTGGGTATGCGGATGGCCCAGATAATGGCCGCCCGGCCCGACATCCGGCACCGCCGACAGCGCCTGATCAAAGTCATGCCATTTCGGCCCCTCTGCCATCCGGTAGGCCATCGCGCATTGCTCGGCATCGACGATGAACTTGGCGACGGAACAATGCATCCCGGCCTCGTTCCAGCCCGCCGAATGCCAGATATAGTTGGCGCCGGCATGCATCACCGCCTGCAGTGTGGTGGCGCTCTCATAGCCGGCCTGCGCGTCGAACGTCTTGGCCCCGCCCAGCGTGTTGGAGGTCCGCCACGGCACGCCATAGTAGCGCGCCATCTGGCCGATCATGAAGTTCATCAGGCTGATTTCCGGCGTCCCCGCCATCGGCGCGCCGGACTTCATGCTGACGGTGGACAGGTAGTGGCCATAGATCGCAGGCGCGCCCTTGCGGATCACCTGGGTATAGGCCAGCGCGCTCAGCGCCTCGGCGTTCAGCTGCGCCACGGTGGCGGGGACCGAGGCAGGCGTATTGGCGCCGCCCAGCACAAACGGCGAGCACAGCACCGGCTGGTTGCGGCGGCAAAAGGCGCGCATCGCGCCCAGCATGGTTTCGTCCCAGACCAGCGGCGAGTTGCCGTTGCAATTGCCGGTCACCACCGGGTGGCTGTCGATGAAATCCGCGCCGAACAGGATCGCGCACATGTCCAGCACATCCTCGGCGTTCTTAGGCGAAGTGGTCATGCCCATGAACGTCTTGTCGGAATACTTCATCGACGAATAGGTGATCCGCAGATGCCGCTGGCTGATCGGGTGATCATAGGGCTCCACAATGTGATGCGCCGAGGAGTGCAAGGACGGCATCATATGCGCCAGCTTGTGGAACATCGCCAGGTCGTCCATCATCGGATTGCGGCGCACGTCGTCCAGATCGCGCAGGAACGGCGCGCCGGTCATCGGGATGAACATCGAATGCTTGCCGCCCAGGCGCAGGTTCTTCTTGGGGTCGCGCGCGTGATAGGTGAAATCACTGGGGATTGTCGCAATCAGCTCCCGTACCAATCCGCGGTCCAGATAGACCAGCTCGCCCTCGACCTTGGCGCCGGCGCGCTTCCAGTCTTCCAGCGCGATGGGATCGCGGAACTGGACGCCTACGTTTTCCAGAATATCCATCGAGGCGTTGTCGATCATCTCAACCTGGGCGCCGTCCATTACCTCGCACAGGGGGATTTTGCGGGTGAGGCCCGGCAGCATGTCGAATTTCGGGGCGGTGCGCAGGGCGCGGCGGGCGGTGCGGCCGCCCGAGCGCGAACGGGTCGCAGTGGCTTGCTCAGTCATGGCAGGGTCTCCTTTGACGGAGAGTTTTTCTGAAATTTCCGGGCTTCACCTGCAGGATTACGAAATGCGATTGCAAAAACCGACACTCCGCCCGGCGGAAGCGGCCAGGAGGCTGCTGCCTTGCTTTGCGGCGGATTCTCCGACCCTGTCAGACCTCAAATCAGACCCTAAGTAACGCCTGTTCGGGCCTAAACCGGGGGAATCCCCGATCTGCCGCGACTCAGCCTATGCGCCATCTACGGATCATCTACAAAGAGGGCCGGATAATGCGCATTTCCCGGCCACGTCTGGCAGAACTTGATTTAAATGTTTTATTTCAATACATTACCCATCACTTACGGACAGAGCCGGCCTTCGGTGAGAAACCCCGGACATCCGCCTGCAACCTGTAAATGAAGGAATCTATTGCAAAACACTGTGCGCATTGCGTATAGAAACGATAAATAAAGCGCTGACGCAAAACAGCGTTACTATCGAGAGGGCAGCAGTTGGCAGTAGCACTCCACATCAATCAGCGAATCCGCGAAAACGCGGAAAGCCTCAGTGCGGCTCTCGAAAGCCACATGCTGGCGAGTTTCGCGCCGGATGCAAGGAAGGAATTGCGTCTGTTCAGCGCCGGCGAAGCGGCGGAAATGCTGGGCATTTCCTCCAGTTTCCTGCGCAAGCTGCATTTTGACGGCAAACTGCCCGAGGTACACACCACGCCGGGCGGGCGGCGCCACTATTCCGCCGCTGATCTGCTGGAAATGCGCAAGATCCTGGATGCCGCGGCCAAAACGCCCGGCACCTATCTGCGCGGCCGCCGCGACGGCGACAAGGTGCAGGTGCTGTCATTCCTGAACTTCAAGGGCGGATCGGGCAAAACCACCTCGTCCATCCACACCGCCCAGCGTCTGGCGCTGAAAGGCTACCGGGTGCTGGCAGTGGATATCGACCCGCAGGCGTCCTTGACGACGCTTTTCGGCTATCGGCCCGAGGTCGATTTCCTTGAAACAGGGACGATTTATGACGCAATCCGCTATGAAGACCCCCTGCCCCTGCGCCAAATCATCCAGCAGACTTACTTCAGCGGTCTGGATCTGGCCCCCGGCGGGCTGATCCTGCAGGAATTCGAGCATGAGACGCCTCAAGCCCTTTTGAACAACGTTCAACCAGCGTTTTTCTCGCGCATGGCCGCAGCATTGCAGGAGGTCGAGAAGGATTACGACGTGATCATCTTCGACTGCCCGCCGCAGCTGGGCTATCTGACCATGTCGGCGCTTTGTGCGTCCACCGGCGTGATCATCACCGTGGTGCCGAACATGCTCGACATCGCGTCGATGTCGCAGTTCCTGCAGATGTCAGCCGAACTGCTGGATGTGGTCTCAAATGCCGGCGCCGCGCTGGAGTTTGATTTCCTGCGCTTCCTGATCAACCGGTACGAACCCAACGACGGACCGCAGCAACAGGTGGTTGCCTTCATGCGGCAGCTGTTCGGCGAAGAAGTTATGGTGGCCCCGATGCTGAAATCCACCGCGATTTCCGACGCAGGACTGACCCAGCAGACCGTTTACGAGGTGGAAAGATCCCAGTTTCACAGGTCAACCTATGACCGTGCGGTCGATTCACTGAATCAAGTTAACGATGAAATAGAATCGCTCCTTCAACACGCATGGAGGCGTTGATGGCACGCAAAGGCATTCTCAGCACGGCCCTGAACACCCCCGCAGCATCCGCTGGCGGGCCGAAACCCAAAATGATGCCGCGCGGCGCCGTCGGGGCGCTGCAATCCTCTCTCAGCAAGCTGCAGGAAAGCGCGGTGCAGGAGATCGAAACCGCGCTGATCGACGATGCGGGCTATGAGGACCGCCTGGGCATGGACGGGGCGGCTTTCAACCAGTTGAAGGACAGCCTGCAGACCTATGGCCAGCAGGTGCCGGTGCTGCTGCGCCCGCATCCCAAGACACAGGGGCGGTTCGAAATCGTCTATGGCCGCCGCCGCCTGAAGGCGCTGCGCGAGCTGGGCCAGCCGGTCAAGGCGATGGTGCGGCAGCTGGATGATCATGCGCTGGTGATGGCCCAGGGCCAGGAAAACACCTCGCGCCAGGACCTCAGTTTCATTGAAAAGGCCGCCTTTGCGGCGCAGTTGCAGGCGGATGGCTATGGACGGCAGACAATTGCCGCCGCACTGTCGATCGACCTGCCGATGGTGTCGCGGATGCTCAAGGTCGGCACGGCCTTTGATTTGCCGTTCCTGCGGACGATCGGCTCAGCCCCCGGCATTGGCCGCGACCGCTGGATGATGCTGGTTAAGCTGTTCGACGATCCACCGGCACGGACCCGGGCCATCACCCGGACGAACCGGCCCGACTTTACGACCTATGACTCTGACGGGCGGTTCGAGGCGGTTCTGAAACATGCCCGGAACGTGCCGCAAGAACCCGAACCGGCCCCTGCCCCGCCGAAAGTCCGCGCCCTGCCCGGCAACGGCGGCGCTGAGGTGGCGGGCATCAAAACCACCGCCAAAGGTATTACCCTGACGATCTCTGCCAAGGACACGCCCGGCTTTGACACCTGGTTCGACGCCCATGCAGAAGAGATCATGGAAGAGCTTCACGGCCGCTGGCAGCAAGACCAGCCCGAGCAGCCGGAAGACTGAGCAAGAGCAGAAACACTAAGGACAGGAGGCACGTAAGCAGGCAAAAGAAAAGCCCCCCAGGACATTACATCCCAGAAGGCCGTTCTCAGATTTAGCACCTTTGGAATAGCCCTTCAGACTCGTCACTGTCAACTCCATGCGCTGCATGGGGGCGGGAATTCTTTGTCTTTCGTGAAATTAACATGGAACAGACGTCCCAAATCGCATTTGGGCGGCAGCATCCGTGCGGCCGGCTGGCGGGGACTCACGACAAGTGGGACCTTCTGGCTGCGCTGACGCACGCCGCCGCGGAATTTGAACTGAGCCACCGCACCCTGAGTGTGCTGAAGGCCCTGCTAACCTTTTTCCCCGACCGGGCGCTGCCTGCGGAACCGGACAGCGCAATCGTGTTCCCGTCAAACCGCAAACTGATGGAGCGGCTGAACGGGATGCCCGAAAGCACCCTGCGCCGCCATCTGGCCACCCTCACCCGGCTGGGTATTGTCAGCCGGAAGAACAGCCCCAACCGCAAACGCTATGCCCGCCGCAGCGGCAGTGACATGCCGCTGGCCTTTGGCTTTGATCTGTCCCCCCTCGCCTGCCACGCCAGCCGGATCTTTGACGCAGCACTGGATGCCAAGGCCCGTGCCGAGCATCTGGCGGTTCTGCGCGACCGGGTAGCCGTGCTGCGGAAAGACCTGCTGGAACTGGCTGATGGCACGGCAGAGGCGCTGCTGGAGGCCGTGCGCAAACTGCTGCGCCGTAAACCCTGCGAGGCCGAATTGACCCAAGCGGCAGACACGCTGCGCATTGAAATTGCCAGCCGTACACCCGAAGAAAGCCCACCGGTCCCCAATCTACCTGCACCCGTTTTGAGCGGCCCCGGCGACCAGAATGAGCGGCACATACAGGATTCATTAAAAAAAGATTCTGACTCTGAAGAGGCGCAGACCAAACCGCTTTCAAAGCCGACGCAAAGGTCAAACGCAGAGGACAGCACAGCAGAGAAAAACAGTGAGCTGGCGACCCTCCGTCGTGCCTGCCCCGAAGTGCAAACCTACTTCCCCGGCAGTCTGCGCAATTGGCAGGATGCTGATCGCATAGCCGAGAATCTTTCACCGATGATCGGCATCGACATGCCTGTCCTCAGCGACGCCCGCGCAGCGATGGGCCGTCAGGAGGCGGCTACTGCAGTGATGTGCATCCTGGAAAAGCTCGGCACTATCCGCAGCCCAGGCGCCTATCTGCGGCGGCTGGCACAGAAGGCACGTACGGGTCAGTTTTCTACCGCGCCGATGCTGAACGCGCTGTTGCAGGCAAGCCATCGCAGAGAAATTGTCAGCTGACAATTTTGGTGCCCGTAGGGTTTTCTTTGTGTGCTCAGGCCCGGATTTGGTCTCCCTCTGCTGCAGAAGCTCTGCCAGACAGCCCGGCAGGGAATAGCTTGCATTGATGCCTCGGGGCAAAATTGTCAGCTGACAATTTTTGCCTACCGCTGGAATTCACGGCGAGGCAGGCTGCGGGATGTTTCCAGGCATAGAACGACCGCGTGGTAATCCGGCCCCCATGTTTTTTTAGGCGCCGGCCCGGGCATCATTGCAGAAATTGTCAGCTGACAATTTCTCATTTGCCGCACTGATACGGCCAATCAATCCATTGCCTTCGCCACCGCAGGAAGGCCACAGTGACGGGATCTTCAAAGCGAAAGGAACCCGCCGCTCCATGCTCTCTATCCTGCGCAACCGGACTTACCGGCATCTATTCCTGGCCCAGATTGTGGCGTTGACCGGCACCGGCCTTGCCACTGTCGCGTTGGGGCTGCTGGCCTATGATCTGGCCGGAGATCGCGCCGGGCTGGTGCTGGGCACAGCACTCACCATCAAGATGGTGGCCTATGTCACTGTTGCCCCCATCGCAGCCGCCTGGGCCGAACAAGTGAACCGGCGAAAGATGCTGGTCACACTGGATCTGCTGCGGATGGCAGTTGCGGTTTGCCTGCCGTTTGTCTCTGAAGTCTGGCAAGTCTATGTGCTGATCTTTGTGCTGCAGTCCGCCTCTGCCGGATTCACGCCTGCGTTCCAGGCCTCGATCCCCGATGTGCTGACAGAGGAGAAGGACTATACGCAGGCGCTGTCCCTGTCGCGGATGGCCTATGAGCTGGAGAGCCTGGTCAGTCCGATGCTGGCAGCGGCACTGCTGGTTCTGGTGAGTTTCTCGACACTGTTCTGGGGCACTGCCGCGGGGTTTGCGGGATCTGCGCTGCTGCTGCTGTCGGTCACCCTGCCGTCGCCTGCGCCGAAGGCGCCCCGGCCGGTCTGGCAGCGCACCACCCGCGGTATCCGGAACTATCTGCGGACACCCCGGCTGCGCGGGCTGCTGGCATTGAATTGGGTGGTATCGGCGATGGCGGCGATGGTGCTGGTGAACACAGTGGTGCTGGTGCGGGCAGGCCTGGGGCAGGGCGAAAGCGCGGTTGCCTTGGCGCTGGCCGCCTTTGGGGGCGGCTCAATGCTGGCAGCCATGCTGCTGCCGCGGCTGCTGGAGCGGGTCCCCGACCGGACGGTGATGCTGGCGGGCGGCGCCCTGGGCAGTGCCGCACTTGCGGTGCTGTCGCTCAACCTGTTTGCTGCGCCGCTGGGGTTTGCACGGCTGGCAATTGCCTGGGCCGTTATCGGCGTGGGATACTCAGCCGTGCTGACGCCCACGGGGCGGTTGCTGGCACGCTCGGCCCATGCGGCGGACCGGCCTGCGATCTTTGCCGCGCAGTTCACTCTGTCGCATGCCTGCTGGCTGCTGTTCTACCCGCTGTCGGCCTGGCTGATGGCCGCCTGGGGCGGGGGAGCGGCGATGCTGGCCTTGGCTCTCCTGGCAACCGCGGGGCTGATCGCCGCGCACTTCCTGTGGCCCAAGGACAGCGCATCCCCCGTTGCGCACAGCCACCCCGATCTGCCGCCGGACCATCCGCATCTGCAGGGCGGCCACCCGCATGCGCATCCGGTTATTATCGACGATCTGCACCCGCGGATCCCGCAGCAAGCGGGTAGATAGGACAGGAGAGTTGCCTCATTTTATGACTAGACATAATAGCCTAATTCCGTAGTTTATTGCCGAAATGGCAGTAAAGGGACTTAGGGATTCTGTGACTGGGGAGTTTGTTCTGACAGGCGCGCGTCTGGCCACCATGGCCGGGACGGACGCGCCTTACGGGCTGATCGAGGACGGCGCGGTTGCGGTCTCCGGCGGCAGGATTGTCTGGGCCGGTCCGCGGCAAAAATTGTCAGCTGACAATTTTTCCTGGGAACAGGTTGATCTGGGCGGACGGCTGGTGACACCGGGGCTGATTGACTGCCACACCCATATCGTCTTTGGCGGCAACCGGGCGATGGAGTTTGAGATGCGCCTGAATGGTGCGTCTTATGAAGAGATCGCAAGGGCAGGGGGCGGTATCGTCTCGACCGTATCCGCGACCCGCACCGCATCGCTTGGGGATCTGGTGCAGGGCGCGCTGCCGCGGCTGGATGCGTTGATCGCCGAGGGCGCGACTGTGGTGGAGGTGAAATCCGGCTATGGGCTGGACCGCGAAACCGAACTGAACATGCTGCGCGCCGCCCGTCGTCTGGGCGAACTGCGCCCGGTGACCGTGAAAACCACCTTCCTTGGCGCGCATGCCACGCCCGGCGAATACAAAGGCCGCGATGATGCCTATATAGACGAGGTCTGCATTCCCGCCTTGCGTGCGGCCCATGCCGAGGGGCTGGTCGATGCGGTTGATGGCTTCTGCGAGAACATCGCCTTTGCGCCCGCGCAGATCGAACGGGTGTTCAAGGTGGCACAGGAGCTGGGCCTTCCAGTAAAACTACACGCCGAACAGCTGAGCCATCAGGGTGGCACCGCTTTGGCCGCGCAATACGGTGCATTGTCAGTCGATCACGTGGAATACGCCACCGAGGACGACGCCAAGGCGATGGCCGCCGCGGGTTCCGTCGCGGTGATCCTGCCCGGTGCGTTTTATACCATACGCGAAACCCAGGTGCCGCCGATTGAGCATTTCCGCAGCCATGGCGTGCCGATGGCGCTGGCGACGGACTGCAATCCTGGCTCCTCGCCGCTGACCTCGCTGCTCCTGACAATGAACATGGGCTGCACCCTGTTCCGCATGACGCCGGAAGAGGCGCTGGCAGGCGTCACTTGCAATGCCGCCCGCGCGCTGGGGCTGACGGACCGCGGTCAGATCGCCGCCGGCATGCGCGCCGATCTGGCGGTCTGGGACGTGGAAACGCCCGGCGAGCTTGCCTACCGCATCGGCTTCAACCCGCTTTACACCCGTATCTATGAGGGCAAACAATGATCGAGATGATTCAGATGGTTCCGGGCACAGTGACCCTGTCCACGCTGGAAGATATCTACCGCAACCTGACCCCGGCCAAGCTGGACGCCTCTGCCCGTGAGCCGGTGGAGGCCGCCGCGCAGATGGTGGCGGAAGCTGCGGCGGGTGAGGACGCCGTTTATGGCATCAACACCGGGTTCGGCAAGCTGGCCTCGACCAAGATCGCACCGGAAGACACCGCTACTCTGCAGCGCAACCTGATCCTTTCGCATTGCTGCGGAGTAGGGGAGGCGCTGCCGGAGGACAAGACCCGGCTGATGATGACGCTGAAACTGCTGTCGATGGGCCGCGGCGCCTCTGGCGTGCGCTGGCTGGTGATTGAGCAGATCGAGCAGATGCTGGAACGCGGCGTGGTGCCGGTGATCCCGTCGCAGGGCTCCGTCGGCGCATCGGGCGATCTGGCGCCGCTGGCGCATATGGCGGCGGCGATGATCGGGGCAGGGGAAGCCACGTTCGAGGGCACCCGCATGTCCAGCGCGGATGCGCTGAAAAAGGCCGGGTTAGAGCCGATTGTGCTGGGTCCCAAGGAGGGCTTGGGGTTGATCAATGGCACCCAGTTTTCAACCGCTTGTGCGCTCGCCGGACTGTTTGACGCCTGGCGCATGGCAGAGGCGTCGATGGCAATCGCGTCGCTGAGCACGGACGCGATTATGGGCTCCACCGCGCCGCTGATCGCCGATATCCACACACTGCGCGGCCATGCCGGGCAGATCGACGTTGCGCAACAGATGCGCGGGATCATGGACGGCTCCGAGATCCGCGAGAGCCACCGCGAGGACGACACAAGGGTGCAGGATCCCTATTGCATCCGCTGCCAGCCGCAGGTGGTCGGTGCGGCGCTGGACGTGTTGCGGATGGCTGCCAAGACACTGGAGATCGAGGCCAACGCTGTCACCGACAATCCGCTGGTGCTGGTGAACGAAGGGCGCATTGTCTCGGGCGGAAACTTCCACGCCGAATACGTGGGCTTTGCCGCCGACCAGATTGCGCTGGCCGTCGCCGAAATCGGCGCGATTGCACAGCGCCGGGTGGCGCTGATGGTGGACCCGACCCTCAGCCACGACCTGCCGCCGTTCCTGACGCCTGATCCGGGCCTGAACTCGGGCTTCATGATTGCTGAGGTGACCACCGCCGCGCTGATGAGCGAGAACAAGCATCTGGCGAATCCCTGCGTGACCGACTCGACGCCGACCTCCGCCAACCAGGAGGACCACGTGTCGATGGCCGCCCACGGTGCGCTGCGGCTGTCGAAGATGAACGCCAACCTGTCGGTGATCCTGGGCGTTGAAATGCTCTGTGCCGCGCAAGGGGTGGAGGCACGTGCGCCGCTGCAAACCTCCGCGCGCCTGCAGGATGTGCTGGGTATGCTGCGCGCGGAGATCCCTTCACTGGCTGAGGACCGCTATCTGGCGCCGGATATTGAATCCGCCAGCGCCATGGTGCGCGCGGGCCGGGTGGCGGATACGGCGGGCGTGAAGGTGACGGCATGATCGAGGTGACCCAAGGCGCGTCGCCGCTGGTGCTGGGTTTGCCCCACACCGGCACCGATGTGCCGCCGGAGGTCTGGGCCTGCCTGAACGAGACAGGCAGGGCGCTGGCTGATACCGACTGGCACATTCACGACCTCTACGCGGGGCTGGCGGAGGGCATCACAACGGTCCGCACTCCCATCCACCGTTATGTGATCGACGCGAACCGCGATCCCGCGGGTATCAGTCTCTATCCGGGGCAAAACACCACCACTTTGGTGCCGCTCACGGATTTCGACGGGCTGCCGATCTGGCAGGAGGGCAAGGAGCCGGATGAGGCCGAAATCGCCCGCCGCCGCGATGCCTATCACGTGCCTTATCACACCGCGCTGGCGGCAGAGCTGGAACGGGTGCAGGCGATCCACGGCTTTGCCATCCTCTATGACTGCCACTCGATCCGCAGCGGCATTCCGTTCCTGTTCGAAGGCCGCCTGCCGGATTTCAACGTCGGCACCAACATGGGGCAGACCTGCGATGCGGCCATCGAGGCGCTGACCGTGGCCCATTGCGAGGCGGCGGAGGGCTATACCTCCACCCTCAACGGCCGTTTCAAGGGCGGCTGGACCACCCGCCATTACGGGCGACCCTCGGATGGGTTTCACGCGATCCAAATGGAACTGGCGCAGGCCACCTATTGCCAGGAAAGCCCCCCCTGGACCTATCTGCCGGAGCGCGCGGACAACCTGCGCACCCATCTGACCAAAATCCTGACTGATCTCAAAAACTGGAGGCCCTCGGCATGAGCGATCCCCGCAAGAACACCCGCGACATCTTCCCGCCCACCGGTTCGGAAATCACCGCCAAGTCCTGGATGACCGAAGCGCCGATGCGGATGATGATGAACAACCTGCATCCCGATGTGGCCGAAAACCCGCATGAGCTGGTGGTCTACGGCGGCATCGGCCGCGCCGCGCGCACCTGGCAGGATTTCGACCTGATCGTCGAGACCCTGAAAAACCTGGAGGAAGACCAGACCTTGATGGTGCAGTCCGGCAAGCCGGTCGGCGTGTTCCAGACCCACAAGGACGCGCCGCGGGTGCTGATCGCCAACTCCAACCTGGTGCCGCATTGGGCCAATTGGGACCACTTCAACGAGCTCGATAAGAAGGGCCTGATGATGTACGGCCAGATGACGGCCGGTTCGTGGATTTACATCGGCACCCAAGGCATCGTGCAGGGCACCTACGAGACCTTTGCCGAGGCCGGCCGCCAGCATTTCGGCGGCGATTTGACCGGCAAGTGGATCCTGACCGGCGGTCTTGGCGGCATGGGCGGCGCGCAGCCTTTGGCGGCGGTATTCGCCGGGGCATCCTGCCTGGCGGTGGAGTGCAACCCAGATTCGATCGACTTCCGCCTGCGCACCAAATACCTGGACGAAAAGGCTGAAACCCTGGACGAAGCGCTGGAAATGATCGAGCGCTGGACCGCCGCGGGCGAGGCGAAATCCGTGGGCCTCTTGGGCAACGCGGCAGAGATTTTCCCGGAACTGGTGAAGCGCGCCGAAGCAGGCGGCATCCGTCCCGATATCGTGACCGACCAGACCTCGGCGCATGATCCGGTCAACGGCTATCTGCCGCTGGGCTGGACCATGGGCGAGTGGAAAGAGCGCCGCGAGAGCGACAAGAAAGCGGTTGAGAAAGCCGCCCGCGCCTCGATGAAGGTGCAGGTCAAGGCGATGTGCGATTTCCACGCGATGGGCGTGCCTACGGTGGATTACGGCAACAACATCCGCCAGATGGCGCTGGAGGAGGGGCTGGAGAACGCCTTTGACTTCCCCGGTTTCGTGCCTGCCTATATCCGCCCGCTGTTTTGCCGCGGCATCGGCCCGTTCCGCTGGTGCGCGCTGTCGGGTGACCCGGAAGATATCCGGAAGACCGACGCCAAGATGAAAGAACTGTTCCCCGAGAACGAAGGCCTGCACCGCTGGCTGGACATGGCGCAGGAACGGATTGCATTCCAGGGTCTGCCCGCGCGGATTTGCTGGATCGGCCTGGGTGATCGCCACAAGGCCGGCCTTGCGTTCAACGAAATGGTCCGCACGGGTGAGTTGTCGGCGCCGGTGGTGATTGGCCGTGACCATCTGGATAGCGGCTCGGTGGCGTCGCCCAACCGCGAAACGGAATCGATGCTGGATGGCTCGGACGCGGTGTCCGACTGGCCGCTGCTGAATGCGCTGCTGAACACCGCTTCGGGTGCGACCTGGGTGTCGCTGCACCATGGCGGCGGGGTTGGCATGGGCTTTTCGCAGCATTCCGGCGTGGTGATCTGCTGTGATGGCAGTGACGACGCCGAGCGCCGCATCGGGCGCGTTCTGTGGAACGATCCGGCAACCGGGGTCATGCGCCATGCGGATGCAGGATATGACATTGCCAAGGACTGCGCGCGCGAGCATGGGCTGAACTTGCCCGGTATTCTGGGGTGACCCTCCGGGTAAAGAGAGGCTGAAATCCGGCGCGGGTTTCAGCCGTAAAGAACTGATTTTTGGCCGTTTCCCTCAAAGGGAAACGGCTTTTTTACTTGGTGTGCCAGTGCAGGCCGTGCATCAGCAGCTGCCGCTGCACCCGCCCTGGGTAGTCTGTGCAGATCGCATCCACGCCGAGGGTTATCATCCGTTCGATGTCCTGCGGTTCATTCACTGTCCAAACAACCGTCACCAACCCCAGATCGCGGGCGCGGGCCAGCGACCCTGCCGTGATGTCCAGGAGATAGGGGCACCAGAACCGCCCCCCGGCCGCGGCAACGCGATCCGGCAGGTCCAGCACGGTGCAGCCCGCCACCGGGTTCACCGCCTTGGAAGAATCCTCGCCCGCATCGGCGGCATTCTGTGGCAGTTGGGTCAGGAAGGAGGCAGGCATTTCCGGCGCTATCCGCTGGCAGAGGGCCAGCAGATCCCAGTCGAAACTGTGCAGCACGGTGCGGGGCTGCATGCGCGCGGCGCGGACGTCGGAAACGACGGCTTCGACCAGCGCCTGGCGCGCGGCGGTGTCACCCAGCAGATCGGGGTCGGATTTGATTTCCAACAGCAGATGCACACCCAGATGCTGCGGCTGTTGCAGCAGCGCCAGCAGGTAGGCAAGGCGGGGAATGCGCAGGCCGGTCAGAAAAGCCTGATCCGGGAACCGGCGGCCATAGGCGGTGGCACCATCCAGCCCGCCCACATCGTAATCCTGCAAGTCCGCAAAGCTGAGGGCAGAAACTTTGGGTTCCGCGCCTTGCAGCCAGTTGCCGTTCCCATCGCGGACCATCGACCGGGTCAGATGGTGGTTGTGGGTGATCACCGCGACGCCGTCGCGGGTGGCGGTGACGTCCAGCTCCAACAGCTCCACCCCGGTTTTCAGGGTGAATTCAAAGCCTTCCATAGTGTTCTCCGGCAGCACGCCGCGGGCGCCGCGGTGGCCGATCAGCCGGATCACCCCGGGCGTGCCGGTAAATGCAGGGATCTGCGGAAAGGCCATCAGTCCGCCAGACGCTTGCCGGAGGCGGTATCGAACAAATGTGTCAGCGCCGGCGTGGCCGAGAAGCGGCGGGTGCTGCCGATGCTGTCGTTCGCGTGGCCCGGAACGCTGGCGGTCAGGGTGTGTTCGGTGCCCTGCAGGTGCCCGTGGATCAGGGTGTTGGCACCCAGCTGCTCCAGCAGGTCCACCTCCAGCGCGATGGGGCCTGCGGGGTCGTCCGTAAGGTGTTCGGGGCGCAGACCAAGGGTAACGGCGCCGTGGCTGCGGGAAGACACGGCCAGCACCGCCCCATCGGGCAGGGTGGCACGGCCGGCGTTCAGATCAGCAGGCAGGAAGTTCATCGCCGGGCTGCCGATAAAGCCCGCCACAAACACCGAAGCCGGATGGTCATACAGCTCTATCGGGGTGCCGAACTGCTCGACATAGCCGCCGTTCAGAACCATCAGCCGGTCGCCCAGTGTCATCGCCTCGACCTGATCATGGGTCACATAGATCGAGGTCACCCCCAGCCGTTGCTGCAGCTTGCGGATTTCCAGCCGCATCTGCACCCGCAACTTGGCATCAAGGTTGGAAAGCGGCTCGTCAAACAGGAACACCTGCGGATCGCGCACGATGGCGCGGCCCATGGCGACGCGCTGGCGCTGGCCGCCCGACAGCTGCCGCGGCTTGCGGTCAAGGTACTGACTGATCTCCAGGATCTCGGCGGCTTCTTCGACGCGGCGGTTGATCTCTTCTTTAGGCAGTTTGCGGATTTTCAGCCCGTAAGCCATGTTCTGGCGCACCGACATATGCGGGTAAAGCGCGTAGTTCTGGAACACCATGGCGATGTCGCGCGCCGAGGGTTCCAGCTCATTCACCCGGCGCCCGCCGATGGAAATTTCGCCGGAGGTGACGCTTTCCAGCCCCGCCACCATCCGCAAGAGCGTGGACTTGCCGCAGCCGGAGGGGCCGACGATGACGATGAATTCGCCATCGTTGATGTCGCCTGCGACATGGTGCAGCACCTCGGTAGGCCCGTAGGATTTCACCAGGTCTTTGAGTTGAATATCAGCCATTTCGGGGCGCCTTACTTATCGGTTTCCGTCAAGCCCTGCACAAAGAGCTTTTGCATTGCGATGACCACAAACACCGGCGGGATCATCGCCAGAAGGGCCGTGGTCATGATGATGTTCCATTGCGGGCTTTGCTCGGCCGCCTCCAGCATCTGCTTGATCGACATGACGATGGTGGTCATCGAGGTGTCGGTGGTGATCAAAAGCGGCCAGAGGTACTGGTTCCAGCCGAAGATGAAGAGGATCACAAACAGCGCCGCGATATTGGTGCGCGACAAGGGCAGCAGAATGTCAAAGAAGAACCTGAGCGGCCCGGCGCCGTCGATACGGGCGCTTTCAAGCAGCTCATCCGGCACTGTCAGGAACACCTGGCGGAACATGAATGTTGCGGTGGCCGAGGCGATCAGCGGGATCGACAAACCCCAGTAGCTGTTCAGCAGTCCCAGGTTCGCGACCACCTCAAACGTGGGCAGGATCCGCACTTCGACCGGCAGCATCAGGGTGATGAAGATCATCCAGAAAAACCCCATGCGGAACGGGAATTTGAAATAGACGATGGCAAAGGCCGACAGCAGCGAAATGGCGATCTTGCCAGTGGAGATCATCAGTGCCATCGCCAGGGAGTTCAGCAGCATCAGCCAGACCGGCGCGGTCTCTGTCCCGCTGAGGCCGGATCCGAACAGGGTCTGTTTCATGTTCTCAAGGAAGTAATTCCCCGGCCACAGCGGCAGCGGCGCCTGGTTCATGCGCAGCTGGTCATGGGTGGAGGCGACAAAGGTGATCCACACCGGCAGGGCAATCGCCAGAACGCCAAGCACCAGCACCAGATGGGTCAGGAAAGCGACCAGGGGGCGGTTTTCAACCATCAGTATGCCACCTTTCTTTCAACAAAGCGGAACTGGACCACGGTCATCGCAATCACCAGCACCATCAGCACCACCGATTGAGCCGCCGAGCCGCCAAGGTCGAGGCCGACAAAGCCGTCGTTGAAAACCTTGTAGACCAGAATGGTGGTCGAGGTGCCGGGGCCGCCTTGGGTGACGGCATGGATGATGCCGAAGGTCTCGAAAAAGGCGTAGACCATGTTGATGACCAGCAGGAAAAATGTGGTGGGCGAGATCAGCGGAAAGATGATGGTCCAGAACCGGCGTGCGGGGCCTGCACCGTCGATTGCGGCGGCCTCGATCACGGAATTCGGGATGGATTGCATGGCAGCAAGGTAGAACAGGAAATTATAGGCGACCTGCTTCCACGCCGCGGCCAGGATCACCAGCGCCATCGCCTGGGTGCCGTTCAGGTAGTGGTTCCAGGTGATGCCCGCGAATTCCAGGAAATAGGGGAAGATGCCAAGGGTCGGGTTGAACATGAACACCCACAGCGCCCCGGCCAGAACCGGCGCCACCGCATAAGGCCAGATCAGCAGGGTGCGGTAGAACATCGCGCCGCGCACCACCCGCTGGGCAAAGCCCGCCAGCAAGAGCGCCACGCCCATCGACAGCCCCGCCACCAGCAATGAGAACACCGCGGTGCGCTGAAAACTGGCCAGGTAATGGCTGTCCGACCACAGGATTTCGAAATTCTCGAACCAGACAAATTCGGTGCCAAGGCCAAAGGCGTCTTCGATCAGGAAAGACTGGTACATCGCCTGGCTGGCGGGCCAGATGAAGAACACCAGCGTGATGAGGATTTGCGGTGCGACCAGCAGGTAAGGCAGCGCCGAGGTTGGGAAATGCACCCGTTTGAGCATGAATGGCCCCAGTCAGGAAAGCGGCCCTGCCGCCCCGGGAAAAGGGCGGCAGGGACAGGTCATCAGGATCGGTTAGGACGGGTTGGCGGTGCGCTCGAACCGGCGCAGCAGGTCGTTGCCGCGCGACACCGCCGCATCCAGCGCGTCCTGTGCGGTTTTCCCGCCGCCCCACAGGGCTTCCAGTTCTTCGTTGATCACGTCGCGGACCTGAACGAAGTTGCCATAGCGCAGGCCGCGGCTGTTGGCGGTGGGGGTGTTCAGGCTCAGCTGTTTGATCGCGGTGTCGGTGCCCGGGTTGCTGTCATAGAACCCCTGTTCCTTGGACAGCTCATAGGCGGCGGTGGTGATCGGCACATAGCCGGTCTCCTGGTGCCACCAGGACTGCACCTCGGGCGAGGACAGATAGGTCAGGAACTTGGCGGTGCCTTTGTATTCCGCCTCGTCATGGCCCTCGAGCACCCACAGGGTGGCGCCGCCGATGATCGAGTTTTGCGGCGCGTCTGCCACGTTGGTGTCCAGAGGCAGCATGGCCTGGCCGAATTCGAACTTGGCCTGCGAGGAAATCGAGCCGTAATAGGCCGAGGAGTTCATCCACATGCCGCATTCGCCGTTGGTGAACATCGGCAGGCTGTCGCCGCGGCGGCCGCCGTAGACAAACAACCCGTCCTTGCCCATCGAGGCGACATCATCCAGCCGCGCCGCCACTTGCGCGTTGTTGAACGTCAGCTCGGTATCGAACCCGGCAAAGCCGTTTTCCTTGGTGCCGGTAGGCAGGTTGTGCCAGGCCGAGAAGTTCTCGATCATCACCCAGGACTGCCAGCCAAAAGACACACCGCATTTCATGCCGTTATCAACTAGCTTCTGCGAGGCGGTCTTGACCTCGTCCCAGGTGGCGGGCACTGCGGCGCCGGCTGCGTCCAGCGCGTCCTTGTTGTACCACAGCACCGGGGTGGAGCTGTTGAAGGGCATCGACAGCAGCTCGCCCTCGGGGGTCTCATAGTAGGACACCACCGCAGGCAGGAAGGCGTCGCCGTCAAACGGCTCGCCTGCGTCGTTCATCAGTTTTTCAACCGGGTAGATGGCGCCTTTGGCGGCCATCATGGTGGCGGTGCCGACCTCGAAGACCTGCACAATCTGCGGGTGTTCCTTGGCGCGGAAGGCCGCAATCGCCGCGGTCATGGTTTCGGTGTAGTTGCCCTTGTAGACGGGCACCACCTTGTAATCGGACTGGGTGGCGTTGAAGTCTTCGGCGATTTTGTTGACGCGTTCGCCGTTGGTGCCGCCCATGGCGTGCCACCACTGAATTTCGGTTTCTGCAAATGCGGTGCTGCCAGCAACGGCCAGAACGGCCGAGGCGCAGAGCATGGATTTGATCGGCATGAGCTTCTCTCCCAAGGTTGGCTATGGCGATAGCTTTTGTCTGGCGGGAAAGATAATTCAAGCAAAAGTTTTTTGACAAAAAACATAACATGATGTTATGCGGTGGCGCGTCAATCTTCCTTTGAAAGCGGCTAACCCCTTGAAATTCAAACTCCGCCAGCTTGAGGCATTTCAGGCCGTTGCCCGTACGGGCTCTGTTACCCGCGCCGCTGAGAGCCTCGGGATTTCCCAGCCGGCGGCCAGCCGTCTGCTGTCTGATTTTTCAAAAACGGTGGCGGTGGATCTGTTCACCCGCAAGGACGGGCTGCTGATTCCCACCTCCGAGGCGCGCTATCTGCTGTCCGAGGTGGGCCGGGTGTTCGACAGTCTGAACCACCTGGAGGAACTCAACCGGGACTTGACCGAACGCACCGCCGGCCATCTGCGCATCGCCTGTCTGCCGGGCTTTGCCACGGCGCTGCTGCCCAAGCTGCTGGCCGGATTTCTGGAGCACCGCCCCGGCGTGCGGCTGACGCTGGAACCGGACCGGCCCGAGCGGATTTTGGAATGGATCATCGGCGAGCAGTATGACTGCGGCATCACCGACGGGTTTGCCGCCCATCCGGCGGTGGAAAACATCGACATCCCCGTCCGTACCGTCTGTGTGCTGCCGCAGAATGATCCGCTGGCAGAACAGGATGTTATCACGCCGCGTGATCTGCAGCACCGCAAGATCATCCACACCCGCCGCGACAGCCCGTTTTTCCGCAAGCTGCACAAATCCTTTTCCGAAGCGGGGGTGGAATTGAACAGCTGGATCGAGGTGCGCCAGTTCTCCACCGCGTGCATCATGGTCGGCCAGGGGCAGGGGGCGTCCGTGGTCAGCGCCCTGGATGCCGAACAGTTTCGCGGCCAGGGCATTGCCATCGTGCCCTTCGCGCCCGAGCTGCATCACCGGCTGTCGATCCTGCGGCCGGTGTCGGGCAGCCGGTCGCTGCTGGCGCTGGACTTTCTGGACGCCTTTACCAACAGCCTCGCGCCATTCCGCGCCGATCTGGAACCGGCGCGGGGCTGAACGCTATTCGTCACCCTTGTAATAGCCGATCACATCGTTTTCCGTCGTGGCGCCAAGTCCGTTCAGCAAGCGGTTCGAGTAGTTGAAATAAGCGCAGACCTGGTTCACCTCCAGGATCTCGCCATCGTCGCAGCCCGCGATCTTGAGCACCTCAAAATCCGATTTCACCATCTTGCCCGCATCGGTGGTCAGCTTGCCGGCATAACGCAGCAGGGCCAGGTCTTTGCCCTGAAACGCATCCTCGGGGCGGTGCGCCTTAAGCGCTGTGAAAATCCGGTCACTGCGCGGCTGGTCCTTCAGCAAGTTGCGCACGTTCATGAAATGATGGGTCAGCGAATAGCTGCAGTCGTTCAGGATCGAGGTGTAGCTGGCGATCACTTCCAGGAACCAGAACGGCAGTTTGTTGTCCTTGGAATGCAGCACCGAGCGGTAGAGCGTCACATGGCCGTTCATCGTCTCGGGGCGCAGTGAATGCACCCGCATCACCGTGTCGACGGTGCCATGCGGCGTGCGCGCCTTGTCCAGCAACTCCTTGAGCCGGCCTGCGGCCTTTTCGTCCGGGATCATCTCAATCCATGCGCTCATATGCTTTCTCCGCGGTTTCCGGGGGCAGGATAGGGGAAGGGGCGCCCTGAATGACAGTAGAAATTTCTACTGTTGTGAAATTTACCTGGATCGGAGGGGGCGGCTACGGGTAACATCCGCGTGAGGATCAAGAGGGGGAATTGCGGGATGCAGGATGCGGATTTGCGCAGGGGCGCTGAAAATCTGCTGGTGACCTGCGGCGGTTTGCGCGCCGGGGACCATCTGCTGATCCTGCGGGAGGATCCCGCGAACGGCTATTACGACGCGGCGATTGCCGGGGCGGTGCTGGACAGCGCCGGCGAGCTGGGGATCAAGGCGCAGGCCGAAATCCTGCCGTTTGATCCGATGGGTGCCGCGTTGCCGCCAACGCTGGTAGAGCGGATGAAGGCCGCGGACCGGGTGCTGTTCCTGTCGCGCAGCGGCGATCAGATCCGGTTCAATGCGGATATGCAGGGCATCCGCCCGATCATGTCTTATGCACTGGATGCGGGGATGCTGGCCTCCGGCTTTGGCCGCGCGAACTATCAGGGGTTTGTGGCGCTGAAAGACGCGGTCAATGCGCTGATGGCGGCGGCCCGGCATATCCGGGTGACCTGTCCGCTGGGCACGGATTTCAGCGGGCCGGGCGCGGGTTATCCCAAATCCGGCGCTGCGGATGTGGCCGTCAAACGGTTTCCGATGTCGGTCTTTGCACCGGTGCCGGCGCAGGGGTTCTCGGGCGTGGTGATGCAGGATGGCTTTCTGGTCGGGACCGGCTCGAAATTCTATGCCCCCTACGGCTGCGATCTGCGCGAACCGCTGGCGGTGCATTTCCGCGGCAGCGTGCTGGAGAGGTTCAAGGGCCACGATATGGACGAGCATTGCGCCCGGATGCACTACGCACGCGTGGGGAAGCAGTTTGGTCTGGAGCCGATGACCATGCATTCCTGGCATGCCGGCATCCATCCGGGCTGTGCCTATGGCATGGCGGCAGCCGAGAATTACGAGCGCTGGAGCGGCGCGGCCTTTGGCAACCCGCGGCTGATGCATTTCCACACCTGCGGGCATTACGCACCCGGAGAGATTTCGCTGAACGTGCTGGATCCGACGATTGAGGTGGACGGCGCTGCGGTCTGGAAAGACGGCGTGTTCGACCCGCATCTGGTTCCGGGCGGGTCGGACGTTTTGGCGCAATTCCCCTGCATCAAGGCGGTGTTTGATGCACCTGCAAAAGCGGTGGGGCAGGGACCGGGCGGGCGGCTCGCCGGCTGAAATCCGGCGGGGAAACGGCTTTGCTTTCAGCCGGCTTCGGATTTGATGTGCCGGGCGACGCGGGTGCGGAACCGCATCGCGCCTGCGTCCAGTCCAAGGTTGATATAGGGGGTCTTGCGTTCCGCCATGCCGGTCTGGACGTATTCCAGCACTTCCTTGTCTTCGGTAAAGGCCATGATGGCGCCGTCGAACATGCGCTGCGACATCGCCGCGTCCCCCGCATGCATATTGCGGTGCTGGAACCAGAAATAGCGCGAACGCCCGCCGTCCACCGGGGTGATGAAGTTGTAGGAGATATTCACAAACGCATTCGGCGACTGGGGCACATCCTTGCCGCCTTCGCCCCTTGGAGTGTAGACCGACATGTTGATTGCGGTGGCGGGCAGGCGGCATTCGTAATGCTGCTTGCGGTCGCAGGTCGGGCCAAAGGGCAGCATGTCCTTGTAATAGGGTGGCGGCGCCTCATCCAGCACCCAGCGGGAGACGATGACGCCGTCCCCGGTCTCCTCCAGATCCAGCGGGCGGTTGTCGGTGCCGGCCCCGGCAAAGGAGGTCAGATGCACCCAGGCCACATGGCTGGGGTCCAGCAAGTTGTCGGTGATGTAGAGGTAATGACAGGCCATCTCCATCGCGCCCTTTTGCGTCTTGCCCCACGCCGGATCGTCGAAGTTCGGGATGTGGATGATCTTGCCCCGGTCGGCCTGCTCCGGATCGCCCATCCACAGCCACAGGAATCCCCAGCGGTCCTCGGCCGGGTAGGACTGCACCGCGGCGCGGCGCGGCGGGTTGTCGAGCTGGGTGGGGGCAATCACGCATTCGCCGCGGCAATCAAATGTCAGCCCGTGGTAGCCGCAGACCACATGGTCGCCCTCGATGGTGCCGCGCGACAGCGGCAGCTTGCGGTGCGGGCAGGCGTCCTCCAGCGCGATGGCCTTGCCTTGCGTGTCGCGGTAGATCACGATCTGTTCTTCCAGCATGGTGAGCGCGGTCAGTTCGCGCCCGAAATCCTCGCTGCGCCCTGCCACATACCAGCAATTGCGAAGATAGCCCTCGCCGCCGATCAGATCTGGTCTCATGACTGCCCCTTACTCCGAAAACTCATCAAAAGCCTTCAGCGCCTTGGCGCTGTAGGCATAGGAAGGTCCGCCGCCCATATAGGTGGCCATTGCCAGCGCCTCGCAGAGTTCCTGCCGCGTGGCGCCCAGCCGCACCAGCGAGCGGACATGAAAGCCGATGCAGCTGTCGCAGCGGGTGGCGATGGCGATGCCAAGGGCGATGAACTCCTTGGTCTTTTCACTCAGCGCGCCGTCCTTTTTGGCGGCCTGGCCCATGGTGGCGAAACCGCGCACGGTGTCGGGGACTTCTTTCGAGAAGGTGCTGATCTCGGCCTCGGTCCCGGCCATGAAGGTTTTCCAGTCCATATCTTGTCTCCTCAGCCTCTTTCGTCCGATCCCATGCGGCGTTCCAGCCAGCGCACCCCGGCGCTGATGATCAGCACCAGCACCAGGTATTCCAGGATCAGCAGGGTGTAGATTTCCAGCGGGCGGTATTCGCTGACCACCAGCTCATTTGCGCGCCGTGTCAGTTCCTGCATGCCGATGACGGAGGCAAAGGCGCTCATCTTGACGATGTAGATGAACTGGTTTGCCAAGGGCGGAAGGATGCGGCGGATTGCCTGCGGCAGGATCACATAGCGCATCGTTTGCAGGTAGTTGAGGCCGATGGTCTGGGCCGCCTCTGTCTGGCCCTTGGCAATCGATTGGATACCGGCGCGGTAAATCTCGGCGGTAAAGGCACTGTCGGACAGCGCCAAAGTGATGATGGCGCCCCAGAACGGATCAATCGGCACGTTCATCCCCATTTCGCGGAAGATGATCGGCAAGCCGTAGAACACCCAGAACAGCATCGGCAAGAGGGGGATCGAGCGGACAAGCTCCACATAGACACGGTTCACCATCCGCCAGCCGCGGCTTTTGGCGAGGCCGGGCAGGGCGATGATCAGGCCAAGGCCGATGGAGATTGCGGCGGCAATCACCGAGATCAGGATGGTGTCGCCCATGCCGGCGATCAGGAATTTCACGTTCACCCAGCCGCTGGCGGTCATCGGGTTGATCACATACCAGCCCCAGGTTGAAGAGCTGGAGCAGCCCGCAAGCGCCAGCAGCGGCAGCAAAAGGATCAGGGTCTTTTTCATGCTTGATCCTTCCGGTCAGTGCTGCAGGATCTGCGACAGGAATTTCTGGCAGCGCGGCGAGCGGGGGGAGCCGAAGAACTCTTGGGGCGGGCCCTGTTCGACAATTTCGCCTGCATCCATGAACACCATCTGGTCGGCCACCTTGCGGGCAAATCCCATCTCATGGGTGACCACCACCATGGTCATGCCGTCCACCGCCAGTTCCGCCATTACGTCCAAGACTTCTGAGATCATCTCCGGGTCCAGCGCCGAGGTCGGCTCGTCAAACAGCAACACCTTGGGTTCCATGCAAAGCGAGCGCGCAATCGCCACCCGCTGCTGCTGGCCGCCGGACAGCTGGCCGGGGCGCTTGCGGGCCTGGTCCGGGATATGCACCCGCTCCAGATAATGCATTGCCTTGGCTTCGGCCTCGGCCCTGGACAGGCCGCGGGCTTTGACCGGGCCCAGCGTCAGGTTCTCCAGCACCGTCAGATGCGGGAACAGGTTGAACTGCTGGAACACCATGCCGACCTCGGACCGGATCGCGACCACGGATTGCGGATCGTTTGTCAGCTCGGTCCCGTCGACCCGGATGATGCCCTTCTGATGCTCCTCCAGCCGGTTGATGCAGCGCACCACGGTGGATTTGCCGGACCCGGACGGCCCGCAGATCACAACCTTTTCACCGGCACGCACCGTCAGGCTGATGTCCTTCAGCACATGAAACGTGCCATACCATTTGTTGACACCGGCAAGTTCGATGGCAAATGCGGGGTCTGGTTGCGGGTTCCCTGGCATATTTTTCTTCCCAAGAAAAATTTTTCTTGAGGTTAACGACCCAGTTGCCGTTAAATCAAGCATCAAATCTGCTACTTTTCCGAGGCAGCCAAAAACGCACCAACGGGGAGATACCGATGAAACATATTCTAAAGGCGGTGGCCGCCGCAGCAGTGACAGTGGTGCTGGCGGGGTCCGCGCAGGCGCAATCGGCGCTGCACGAAATCCTGGACAGCGGTGTGCTGAAGGTCGGCACGACGGGCGACTGGAACCCGATGACGCTGCGCGATCCGGCGACCAACAGCTACAAAGGGTATGACATCGACATCATGGCCGAACTGGCCAAGGATCTGGGCGTCGAGGTGGAATTTGTGCCGGCCGACTGGAAAACCCTGGTGAATGGCGTGGTGGCGGGCAAGTATCATCTGACCGGTTCCGCCTCGATCTCGGCGCCGCGGATGAAGGTTGCGGGTTTTTCCGACAGCTATATCGCGGTGGAGATTTTTCCGTTCACACTTAAGGAAAAGGCCGGGAATTTTTCCGGCTACGCGTCGATCAACCAGCCGGGAGTAAAGGTGGCCACCACGCTGGGCACCACGTTCGAGAAACTGGCGCGCGAATGGTTCCCCGAGGCCGATATCAAAGTGGTTGAGGCGCCAGCGCGCGGGTTTCAGGAAGTGCTGGCGGGCCGCGCCGACGTGTTCATCACCTCCAACATCGAAGGCTCCACCCTGGAAGAGAAATTCCCGGTGACCCGGGTGCCGGACACCGGCCCGCGTGCGCCCACGCCGATTGCAATGCTGCTGCCGCAGGATGATCAGGTCTGGATCAACTACATGAACAACTGGGTGAAAGTGAAGAAGGCCACCGGTTTCTTTGAAGCCACCCAGGCAAAGTGGGGGCTGTAGAGGCCCATCGCGCAGCCGTTCCGGCGGCTGCGTTCCGGTCAGGCTTCGCTGGATTGGGCCTTGGTGACCATAGTGATGAAGCTCACCCTGTCCGTCTTCAGCTCTACCGGGCCGTGGGCGTTGCTGGAATCAAAGCTGATGCTGTCGCCGGGCTTCATATGGTACGAGGCCTCGCCGCATTGAAACACCATCTCGCCGCTGGTGATATGCATGAACTCAAGTCCGCGGTGACGGTACAGCGGGCGCGGCTTCAGCGGCTGTTCCAGGGTGACGGCAAAGCTCTCGAAACTCACATGGCTGGCCTCGGCCCGGCCGATCATCTTGTAGGTATGGCCAAAACCGCTGCCCAGCCGCTGCACCGTCATACCTTCACCAGCCGCAACAAAGGACACGTCCGAATGCTCCACCGTGCCGGCAAAGAAATTGATCAGCGGCGCACCGATCGCGTTGGCCAGTGCCTCAAGCGTCGTGAGCGAGGCCGAGACCTGGCCGCGCTCGATCTTGGAGATCATCGCAGTGGACACGCCCGCGCGCTCTGACAGTCCGGCCAGCGTCAGCCCGGCCAGCATCCGGTGGGTCTTGACCGCGGCGCCGACCAGCTGGTCCAGCGCGGGTTTTTCAATCTCAGCGGGCGATGAATCTTCCATTGGCACAGACTATGCCGCCTGCGTGCAAAGGAAAAGCTGCGCGTGGCGAATTGACAGGAGAAGACGATGCAGCTTGCCCATATGACCTGGCTAGAGGTTGAAGCCCGCCTGAAGGCGGGCGCGGCGGTGATGGTGCCGGTGGGGTCGACCGAGCAACACGGGCCGATGGGCATGATCGGCACCGACACCATCTGCGCCGAGGCGGTGGCACTGCGGGCGGCTGATCTGTGCGATGCTATCGTCGCGCCCGCGCTGGCCTATACGCCGGCGCCCTTCAACACTGCGTTTCCCGGCACTGTCTCAATGCCGGAGGATCTGTTTCAGGCTCATGCCGCCGCCGTCTTTCGCGGGCTGCTGGCGCAGGGGTTTTCGGGAGTGTTTATCGTCAATGGCCACGGTGCGAATTTGGCGCCATTGCAGCGCGCGGCACAGGCGCTGGATCCGGAGCGCGTCGCCATCCGCAGCTGGTGGGAGCCGCAGGAGGTCAACGAAATGCGCAAGGATCTGTATGGCGTTTGGGAGGGGATGCATGCGACCCCGTCCGAGGTCGCCATCACCCAGGCTCTGCTTGGTGAACTGCCCGCAGGCGAGGCGGCGAAACCGCCGCAGAAGCTGAGCCCGGCGTTCATCAAGGCCCATGCCGGCGACAAGCACGGCCCGCCGCAGGAACACAGGGCAGAGTTTCCGGACGGGCGTGTCGGCTCGCATTCCGCCCTGGCCAATCCGCAGGACGGCGCCCGCTTGCTGCAGGCAGCGGCGCGGGGGATTTGCGAGGCGTTTCTGGCGTTCTCGGCGCTGGCCGCTGGCAGAGGCGCTTAACCCAGCGGCTTTTCCTCCAGCAGCAACCGCTGCGCGGTGCGCTTGGCGTCGCCGAGATGCTGCTCGATGGCCGCCCGCGCGGCCTTTGCATTGGCTGAAACAATGGCCTGGCAGATATCCTGCATATGGGCAGGCCCCGGTTTCAGGCGGTCTTCGGTCGACAGGGTCACCGCCCGCAGCCGGCTGATGCGGCCGTTCAGACGCTGGGCGATTTCCCAGGCGACGCTGTGGCCGGCGCCTTCGAATATGATCCGGTAGAATTCTGTCGTGGCGCGCAGCATGGGGCCGGGCACGCCCGCCGCCACAGCGTCCTGCAAGGCGTGTTGCGCGGCTTGAAGCTGCTCTGCCAGCTCTGGTGTCATGTTCCGGGCGCAGGCGGTGGCGGCGGCGGTTTCCAGCATCTGGCGGATGTCATAGATCTGCCGCGCGTCTTCCCAGCTGAGCTGTGCCACAATCGGACCCTTGCCGGGCAGGATTTCGACCAGCCCCTCAGCCTCCAGATAGCGGATGGTTTCGCGCACCACGGTGCGGCTGACGCCCAGCTGATCACACAGGGGGCGTTCCACCAGCCGCTCGCCGGGGGCGAACTGGCCTGCAATGATCGCCTCGCGCATCCGCTCCTGCACGATGTCGCGCAGGGTCTGCGGCGGCTGGTCAATTTTGCGCATCACGGGTGGGTTTGTTGGGCGGTCTGCTGGGTGGTTCATGGGTCCTCCGATACCAGCACCGCCAGGGCGGAACAAGTCTGCATTGACATACTGTCTTATGGTATACCATATTACGTCAACTGGAATCACTGACGAAAGACACGCCCATGCCCGCTGAAATCCGCAAGACGCTGCTGCATGTCGAAGAGACCCTGATCGAGGGCGGCAAGGCCGCAGAGGTGCCGCTGAAGATGATTGCCGCGGTGGCGGTAATCAAAAACCCCTGGGCGGGGCAGGGCTTTACCGAGGACCTGCGCCCGGCGATCCATGATTGCGCGCCGGGTCTGGGCGAGAAGCTGACCGCGATGATCCTTGAGGCCGCAGGCGGCGGCGACCGGGTGGAGGGCTACGGCAAATCCGCCATCGTCGGGGTGAATGGCGAGGTGGAGCATGCCTCTGCGCTCATTCACACGCTGCGCTTCGGCAACCACTTCCGCGAGGCGGTGGGGGCGAAATCCTATCTCGCTTTCACCAACACCCGCGGGCCTGCAAATGCCGCGTTGCAGATCCCGCTGATGGACAAGAACGACGGCGGGCGGCGCAGCCATTACCTGACCATCCAGCTGTCGGTGGCCGATGCGCCCGGCCCGGATGAGATCGTGATCGCACTGGGTGCCTCCATCGGCGGCCGTCCGCATCACCGTATTGGCGACCGTTATCAGGACCTGAAGGAACTGGGGCATGACCTCGACAATCCTGCATCTGTCTGAGCCTTACGGGGCTGTCACGTGCCAGCGGCAAGGGCCGGAGATAGGCAATGGGGCGCCGGTTGTGCTGATCCACGGGGTCGGCATGCAATCGGCGGCCTGGGCGCCGCAGATCGCGGCGCTGGCTGAAACCCATCAGGTGATCGCGCTGGACATGCCCGGCCATGGCGGCAGCGCGCCGCTGCCAGACGGCGCGGAACTGCCGGATTATGTGGCCTGGCTGCACGCGGTCCTGCAGGCAATGGACCTGGGGCCTGTGTCGCTGGCCGGCCATTCCATGGGGGCGCTGATTGCAGGCGGCTATGCGGTCTGCCATCCTGAACGCACCGCCCGCGTGGCACTGCTGAACGGGGTGTTCCGGCGTTCGCCGGAGGCACGGGCTGCGGTTGAGGCCCGCGCCGCCGAAATCCGCGCCGGCAGTTTTGATCTGGAAACGCCGCTGATCCGCTGGTTCGGCGATACTGCGGCGGATCAGGCTGCGCGGGCGCAGGTGGCTGAATGGCTGTCGGGCGTGAACCCTCAAGGCTACGCTGCCGCCTATACCGCCTTTGCCCGTGGTGACAGCACCTATGCCGACGGGTTCGCCGGTATCACTTGCCCGCTCTTGGCGCTGACCGGTGATGGCGACCCGAACTCGACGCCCGGAATGGCGCAGATGATGGCCGATGCCGCGCCGCAGGGCCGCGCGCTTGTCATTGAGGGCCACCGGCATATGGTCAACCTGACTGCCCCCGCCGCGGTCAACGCCGCCCTGCGGGTCTGGCTGAACACGGAAGGAGCGACGTCATGAGCGACATCGACCCGCGCGCATTGCGCAATGCCTTTGGCACCTTCATGACCGGCGTCACCGTTGTGACGGCGCAGGATCCGGACGGCAATCCGATTGGCTTCACCGCCAACTCCTTTACCTCGGTCTCTTTGGATCCGCCTTTGGTTCTGGTGTGCCTTGCCAATTCCTCCAGCAACTACGCCGCGTTTGAACAGGCGGACGGCTTTGCCATAAACGTGCTGGCGGAGGACCAGAAAGACGTCTCCAACACCTTTGCCCGCCCCGTTGAGGACCGCTTTGCCGCTGTCAATTGGCGCAAGGGGCCGGAAGGCAGCCCGGTGTTTGACGGTGTCTCGGCCTGGTTTGACTGTTCGATGCACAACCGGGTCCAGGCGGGCGACCACCTGATCCTGATCGGCAGGGTGGAGGCGTTTGAAACCTCGCCCGCACCCGGTCTGGGCTATGCCCGGGGCGCTTATGTGACCGCAGCAGCTGAGGCCGAGGCGCTGGCACAGGGCGCCAAGCTGATCGTCTCGGCCCTGATCGAGCATGAAGGCAAGGTGCTGCTGCTGGGCAGTGATCAGGGCAAGCTGACCCTGCCGGAAACCCGCGTCGGCAAGGAAGGCGCCTCAGCCGCGCTGGCCAGGCTGATCGCAGAGACCGGCGTCGCGGCAGAGCCGGGGTTTATTTATTCAGTTTTCGAGGACGACACGCGCGAACATCAGCACATCTCGTTTCTGTGCCAATCCGCCGGGGGCACGCCGGCCAAAGGGGTTTTCACACCGCTGACCCAATCCACGCTGATGGACATCGCCGATGCGGCGGTTTGCGTCATGCTGGAACGGTTCGCCAGTGAAAGCCGGATGGGCAATTTCGGGGTGTATTATGGAAACCAGACCCGCGGCCAGGTCCGCGCGGTGGGGACAGGGGGCAGCGGCTCATGAAGTTTTCGCTTTTTGCGCATATGGAGCGGATTTCGGACGATCAGGACCAGAAACAGCTTTATGACGAGTTCATCCAGCTGTGCAAAATCGCCGATGACGGCGGCATGCATGCGGTCTGGACGGGTGAGCATCACGGGATGAATTTCACCATCGCGCCGAACCCGTTTCTGAACCTGGTGGATGTGGCGCGCCAGACCAGGAACGTGCGTTTGGGCACCGGCACGGTGATTGCGCCGTTCTGGCATCCGATCCGGCTGGCGGGCGAGGCGGCGATGACCGATATCATCACCGATGGCCGCCTGGATCTGGGCATTGCGCGGGGTGCCTATTCCTATGAGTACGAACGGATGCTGCCCGGCATGGACGCCTGGGAAGCAGGTCAGCGGATGCGCGAGCTGATCCCGGCGGTGCAGGGTCTGTGGCAGGGCGATTATGCGCAGGAGGGGGAGTTTCATTCCTTCCCCAAGACCACCTCGTCGCCCAAGCCGGTGCAGGAAAACGGCCCGCCGATCTGGGTCGCGGCGCGCGATCCCAACAGCCATGAATTCGCCGTGGCAAACGGTTGCAATGTGCAGGTGACGCCGCTGTGGCAGGGCGACGGCGAGATCGAAGAGCTGATGGGCAAGTTCAATGCCGCTTGCGCCAAACACCCGGAGGTGCCGCGGCCCAGGATCATGCTGCTGCAGCACACTTATGTGGCCGAAAGTGCTGCGGATGTGAAGCGCGGGGCGGAGGAGCTGAACCGGTTCTACAATTACTTCGGCGCCTGGTTCATGAACAAGCGCGACGTCTCACAGGGTCTGATCGACCCGCTCAGCGACGCGGACATCGCCGCCCATCCGTTCTACTCGCCCGAGGCGATGGAGCGCGATCTGGTGATCGGTGAACCGGATGCGGTGATCGGGCGGCTGAAGAAATACGAGGCCTTGGGCTATGATGAATATTCGTTCTGGATCGATAGCAGCATGAGTTTCGCGCGCAAGAAAGCCTCGCTTGAGCGGTTCATCGCGCAAGTCATGCCCGCCTTTCAGTAAGGAGCCAGAGAATGCAGACCTTCCAGCAGTATATCGGCGGCGCGTTTGAGGACGCAGGCAGCACCTTTGAAAGCTTGGATCCCGCTACCGGCGGCCCTTGGGCGCAGATGCCAAGCGCTTCCGTCGCGGATGTGGACCGGGCTGTCCGGGCGGCGGAGGCTGCGTTTTTCTCCGCTGAATGGGCCGGGATGATTGCCACCCAGCGCGGCAAGCTTTTGCTGCGGCTGGCTGATCTGGTGGCAGAAAACGCGCCGCGCCTTGCAGAACTGGAAACCCGCGACACTGGCAAGATCATCCGCGAGACCTCGGCGCAGATCGCCTATGTGGCGGAATACTACCGCTATTACGCCGGGCTGGCGGATAAGATCGAGGGCGCGCATTTGCCGATCGACAAGCCCGACATGGAAGTCTGGCTGCGGCGCGAGCCGGTGGGCGTGGTGGCCGCCATCGTGCCGTGGAATTCGCAGCTGTTTCTGTCGGCGGTGAAAATCGGCCCGGCGCTGGCGGCGGGCTGCACGGTGGTGCTGAAAGCGTCCGAGGAAGGCCCGGCGCCGATGCTGGAATTCGCCCGGATCTTTGATCAGGCGGGTTTCCCGCCGGGTGTTTTCAACGTCATAACCGGCGGGCCAGAGGCTGGTGCTGCGCTGACCAGCCACGCAAAAGTGGCCCATGTGGCGTTCACCGGCGGGCCGGAAACGGCGCGCCATATCGTGCGCAACTCGGCAGAAAACCTCGCGTCCACCTCGCTTGAGCTGGGCGGCAAGTCGCCCTTTATCGTGTTTGATGACGCCGATCTGGAAAGCGCGGTGAATGCGCAGGTCTCGGGCATCTTCGCCGCCACCGGGCAAAGCTGTGTCGCAGGCTCGCGGCTGGTGATCCAAAAGGGGATCAAGGATGCCTTTCTGGCCCGGCTGAAAGAAAAGGCCGAGGCGGTGGTGATCGGCGCGCCGCAGGATATGGCCACCGAGGTCGGCCCCTTATGCACCCGGAAACAGCGCGACCATGCACTGCGGCTGATCGGGGCCTCGGTTGCGGCCGGTGCCAAACTGATTACCGGCGGCACCGTGCCGGAGGGGGAGGGTTTCTACTTCCCGCCCACTATTCTGGATTGTTCGGACACGCCGGAGGCGCCCTGCCTGTCGAGCGAGTTCTTTGGCCCGGTCCTGTCGGTCGTCAGCTTCGAGACTGAGGCTGAGGCACTGGAGATTGCCAACAGCACCGCCTTTGGGCTGGCGTCTGGGGTGTTCACCCGGAACCTGACCCGCGCACACCGGATGATCCGGGGCATCCGGGCGGGCATCGTCTGGGTCAACACCTACCGCGCGGTCAGCCCGATTGCGCCCTTTGGCGGCCACGGCCTGTCCGGCCACGGGCGCGAGGGCGGGCTGCAGGCGGCGCTGGATTACACCAAGGTCAAGGCCGTCTGGCTGCGCACCAGCGACGAGCCGATCCCTGATCCCTTTGTAATGCGCTGACCTTTCCCGGGGCGTTTTACAGAACAAGCCATGCCCTCAGCCGACCCGCCATTCATCTGGCAGGGCGGTTTCCGGGTTGAAACCTTGGACGGGGAGATCGAGGCGCAGCGGATCTTCCTGCCAACCCTCGGCGCGGGGCTGCCGGGCGGTCCGCCAGTGGCCCGCAGGGGCCGCCGCGCTATGTGGTGGAAGGCTATGGGTTGTTCCCGCCCGGTGCGTCTCGTGCCCCGGGCGGGCGCTGCGCGTGGCGGGACCCTGCGGGGGCCGGCCTTCAGTGCCCGGCTTGATGAGGAGCGTTTCCCCATGATGACCAGTGCCCGGATTGTGATTGTGCTTGGCGGCACCGGGTTTCTCGGCCAGCGGGTGGTGCGCCGGCTGCAGGAACACGGCTGCCAAGTCAGCACCGGCACACGGTTCCCGGAGGCGGCAGCGGCGCAGAGCGGCTTCGCCAGCAACGGCATCCGGCTGGTCAAAACGGAACTGGCAGACCCGGACGGATTGGCACAGGCTCTGTCGGGCTTTGGGGCCGTGGTCAACTGCATCGGCTGCTACGCCGAGAGCCGCGGCCAGAGTTTCCAGGACATTCACGTCGAGGGCGCCCAAAGAATTGCCCGGATCGTGCGCCGGAACGACGGCCAGCGGCTGATCCACATTTCCGGAATCGGTGCCAGCCTGCATTCCCCATCAGCCTATGTGCGGAGCCGCGCCGAAGGTGAGGCGGCCGTCCGCAGTATCTGCCCCGGCGCCATTGTTTTGCGGCCCGGCGTGATGTTCAGCCGCAGCGGCGCCTTTTTCGGCGATCTGCAAAAAATCGTTGACCGCCTGCCGGTGATCCCGCTGTTCGGCACCGGGCGCACGCGTTTGCAGCCGGTCTGGGCGGGGGATGTGGCGGAAGCCGTCTGCCGGTTGCTCGACGCTCCGCACGCGCGCAGAAAAGTGTTTGAGCTGGGCGGGCCGGATATCCTTACCTACCGCGGCATCCTGCAGCGCCTGACGGCGCGTTCCGGGCGCCGCCGGGTGCTGCTGCCGGTGCCTTTTGCGCTGTGGCGGATTGCGGCGGCTGTGCTTTGGGTGATGCGCAATCCGCCGCTGACCCAGGCGCAGGTCGCCTTGATGCGGCAGGACAATACCGCCGGTGAGGCCATGGCAGGTTTTGCTGACCTGGGTATCACGCCGCACTCGGCCATCGCCATGGGGCTGATTTGAACAGCGCTGCAAACCCCGCACCAGGCATCAGTCCCGGTGCGGGGAAAAAGGTCAGGTGAAACTGACGCCGTTCAGGTTCATCGGCAGTTCCGTCACCCGCGGGCCATGGGCTGCAATGGCATTGGCCAGTGCCGGCGCCGAGGGCGGCGTGCCGGGTTCGCCCACCCCGGTGGGGGCTTCGGCGGAGGGCAGGATGTGCACCTCGATGGCGGCAATGTCACCGATCCGCAGCGGCTCGTAATCGGGGAAGTTGGACTGATCCACCGCACCGTCTGTCAGGGTGATCTCATTACGCATCGCATGGCCCAGGCCATAACCGATGCCGCCCTCCATCTGCGCGACGATCACATCCGGGTTGACCGCGATACCGCAATCCACCGCACAAGTGACTTTTTCAATCTGCACCCCGTCACCCGCATTGCCCGAGATTTCCACCACCTCGGCCACATAGCTGCCAAAGCTTTTGTGGACGGCGATACCTTGGCTGCGGCCCTCGGGCGCGCTGCCCCAGCTGCCCTTGTCCGCAGCCAGTTTCAAAACCCCTGCCAGACGCTGCTGATCAGCGCCGCCGCCCTCCAGCAGCGCCAGCCGGAACGCCACCGGATCACGGCCCGCGGCGCGGGCGGCTGCGTCCATCATGGTTTCCATCACATAGGCGGTGTGGGTGTGCCCGACCGAGCGCCACCACAGCACCGTTGTAGCCTTGGCCGTGTCAGTGAGACCGACAAACTGGCCGGGGATCAGGTAGGGGCTGTCCGCCACGCCTTCGACTGAGCTGTGGTCGACGCCGTCATGCACCGTGAAGGCCTCGAACGGGGTGCCCTTCATGATCGACTGGGCCGCAACCCGGTGGTCCCAGCCGGCTATATTGCCATCGCCGTCCAGCCCCACGCGCACCCGATGCGCCACTGCCGGGCGGTAGTAGCCGCCGGTGATGTCATCCTCGCGCGACCAGACCAGTTTCACCGGGCGGGTTCGGTCAGTCAGGACAAAGGCCAGCGCCGCCTCCACCTGGTAATCCGCCGTCGGCGTGGCACGGCGGCCAAAGGAGCCGCCTGCAAACATCGTGTTGATGCGGATCTTTTCCATCGGCAACTGAAAGATCTCCGCCATTGCCATATGCGGGCCGGTCGGCATCTGGGCGCCGTCGTGCAGGGTGACGCCGCCGTCCGCGTCAGCCTCGATGGTGCAGGTGAGCGGCTCCATCGGCGCATGCGCCAGCAGCGGGAAATAGAAAGTGTGATCCACCACTTTCTCAGCCCCGTCGATCAGCGCAGCGGTGGCGGATTGGTCAGCACCGTTGGCATTATACTGCGGCGCCGCGTTCACTGCGGCCAGCAGCTGCTCGCGGATCTGGTCCGAGCTGCGGCTTTCGGCGGCGGAGAAATCCCACTCCACGCTGATCGCTTCGCGGGCCTGAAACGCGCCCCATGTGTCTTCGGCATAGACCGCGACACCCGCCTTGTTGGGCAGAATGGCGGCACGGATGTAGCCCTTGACCGCTTTGGCATCGCTATCGTCAAAACCGGTTGCCAGTCCGCCCATGCGCGGGCTGCGGGCAATCACCACAACCATCTGTCCCGGCAGATGCAGGTCCATCGCATATTTTGCGGTGCCGTTGGTTTTGGGCAGGGAATCCTTACGCTTCACCGATGCATTGCCGATCAGGCGGAATTCGCCGGGGTCTTTCAGACGCGGCTCCGCAGGGGCCTCCATCTGCGCGGCGGCGGCAACAAATTCCGCCAGCGGTGCCTTATGGCCTGCACCCTTGATGATACCGTCTTCGATGGTCAGCCCGGCGGGGTCGGCGCCCCAGTCCTTGGCTGCCGCAGAGATCAGCATCTCCCGTGCTGCTGCCCCGGCCTTGCGGTACTGCATAAAGGAATTCGCCATCGCGGTAGAGCCGCCGGTGCCCTGGAACGGCCCGAACATCAGGTTGTTGTAGCGCGACGGGTCGGAAGGCGCGAACTCATACTGGATGTCTTCGATCGACACGCCTAGCTCTTCGGCGATCAGGGTGGTCAGGCCGGTGGCCGGTCCCTGGCCCTTCTCGAAATGCTTGACGATGGCGGTGACGGTGCCGTCAGCGTCGATTTTCACGAACGGGTTCAGCTGGGCCGGCGCGGAACCGGCTGCCAGCACGCCATCGGCGCGGGCACCCACATAGAGAACCGCGGCGGCGGCGGCGGCACTTTTCAAAAAACCGCGGCGGGAGGTATTGAGGGTCATATCAGGCCTCCATCATGTCGGATGCGCGCAGGATCGCGGCACGGATGCGCTGGTAGGTGGCGCAGCGGCAGGCATTGCCGTTCATGTAATCGTCGATCTCTTCCACGGTTGGATTAGGGTTTTCGCTCAGCAAACCCACGGCGGACATGATCTGGCCCGACTGGCAATAACCGCATTGCACCACATCCAGCTCGACCCAGGCGGCCTGCACTGCTTGCGAGACCTTCGATTCCAGCCCTTCGATGGTGGTGATTTCAGCGCCTTCCACGTCCTCGACATAGGTCTGGCACGCGCGCACCGGCTCGCCGTCCAGATGCACGGTGCAAGCGCCGCAAGACGCAACGCCGCAGCCGAATTTGGTGCCGGTCAGCTTCAGTTCATCCCGGATCACCCACAGCAGCGGGGTTCCCGGCTCGGCCTCGACCTGATGCGTCCGGCCGTTGAGTTTCAATGTTGTTGTCATAGCTGCGGGGCCTCCCCTTGGCTGGAAAAATCCGCCCGGTGCGGACCGGGCAACGACAGGCAGTTCTGTTCTTAGTACCCGCAAGGTAGGCCTAGAGGGGCGGATCGCCGTGCCCGATTCTCCGGAAAATCTGCCTGATCCTCCGCCGTGCCGGGATTTGCGGTTCTTTCCTTCGGAAGGCCGCCTATATTCAACCCCGACAGGAGACACGCCCATGGTGCCGCAGGATCTGATTAATGACATCGCGACTTATGTGCGCGAACAAGGCGGGCTTGAGACCGGCTGCGGAACCGGGGTGGACGGGTTGTATGCCATCTGCCGCGAGAACCCGACCCGGTTTGAAGCGATCATCTATGAGCCGATCATGTGCCTGGTCCTGCAAGGCGCCAAGGAGGCACAGCTGGAGGACCGCAGGGTCCGGTACGGCGCGGGCATGTCGCTGATTGTCAGCCATGCGCTGCCGGTCAGTGCCGGGGTGACCGATGCCACGCCGGACCAGCCCTATGTCGCGCTGGCGCTGCGGCTGGATCTGGCCACGGCGCGCAGCCTCTATGATGAAATAGGCGTGGCAGACGGGCAGGAAAAGGCGGCGCATTCGATGAGCGTGGCAGACAGCGATGCAGCGCTGATTGATGCGGTCGGGCGGTTGTTCCGCCTGTCGCAGAACCCGGTTGAGGTGCAGGCGCTGGCGCCCTTGGTGCTGCGGGAGATCCATTTCCGCCTGCTGCGCGCCCAGCATGGCGGCATGCTGCGGCAATTGCTGCTGCATGAAAGTCCGGCCAGCCGGATTTCCAAGGCAATTGCGATGCTCCGGGACCGGTACAAGGCGCCCCTGCCGGTGGCGGATCTGGCCGCCGCGGCGGGGATGAGCCAGTCCAGCTTTCATGAGCATTTCAAGACCCTGACCTCTACCACGCCGTTGCAGTACCAAAAGGAGCTGCGCCTGATGGAGGCCCGCCGCCTGCTGATCAGCGGCGGCACCTCGGTTGCGGCGGCGGCTTATGACGTGGGTTATGAAAGCCCGACCCAGTTCAGCCGGGAATATGCCCGCAAATTCGGGGTGCCGCCGCGGGATGAAAAACCGGTGCCGGCTGCTGTGTCCTAGCGTTCCCTGCCGTTATCGCCGGATGCCGCCCAAGGCCGTTCCTGAACCCGCGCCTCGCGGAGGGTCCGGCCATAAAGCCCGCTGTACGACCGCCCCAATGAAGACGCCGAGGAAAACCCGCAGCGCAGCGCGATTTGCTCCAGGCTCAGATGGGTTTCCTCGGAGAGGTAACGGGCGTGCTGCAACCGCAGCATCTTGTAGTATTTGCCCGGTGTCATGCCCAATTCGCGCTGAAAGGCGCGGGCCAGGGTGCGTTCGGACAGCGATACACGCTTTGCCAGCTCAGCGGTATTCAAAGGCGCTTCGATCGTCTCTGCCATCAGGTTTGCAGCTTTCAGCACCTTGGGCGAGCCCTTCTGCTCCAGCCGCGCGGCGCCGCGGTTCAGTTCCGACTGGCGTGAGGGGTCATAGACAAACATGGTCGAGGCGCCGAAGGCTGCGGCGGATCCATAAAGATCCTGAATGAGGCTCAGCATCAAATCCAGCGCGGTGCTGGCACCGCCGCAGGTGAAGAACGGGCCGGAACGCACAAACCGAGCGGTGGAGACTTCGACCTTGGGAAAGGCCTCGGCAAAGGCGTCCAGCTCCTGCCAGTGGATTGTCGCTGCATGGCCCTCCAGGACCCCCGCTTCCGCCAGCAGCCAGGCGGCGGTGTCCAGCGCCAGAACCAGCTTTGCCTGCCGGGCGGCGGTTCTGAGTTTTGCCAGCAGCGCCGGGCTGAGCTGCCCGCGCACGCGGTAACCCGCAACCAGCACCAGGGTGCGGTTGCCCTGGCGTTCGTCAAAACCGCCGTCGGGCGTGATTTGCAGCCCGCTGGAGCTGCGTACCGGCGCCCCGTCCAGAGTGGTGACCCGCCAGCCCGCTGTTTCCTGACCAGCGTTCATCCGCACATCGCGCAGGGGTTCCATAGCGCTGGCCAGCACCATGTTCGAAAACCCGTCGAACAGCAGAAATTCAAAGATCGGCGGCACATTTGGCGGCATCTGTATTCTATCTGACCGAAACTGTATAAACGCCGCGTCATTTCCTGCGCTATTGACGCGGAAAGTCAAGCTTCTTGACGATCCGCCGATGACCTGACGACCGCTCTCTAACCACGAATGATGCCATGACAACCGCTCCGCTTCTTTGGCAGCCGGATCTTTCGGCGCGCCGCAAACCTCTGATGTGTGATTTCACGACGCAGGCGGCGAAAACCGCAGGCCGGGCGCTGGATACGTTCGCGGATCTGCACGCCTGGTCGGTTGCCCGGCCACAGGAATTCTGGCCGCTGGCCTGGGATTTCTGCGGGCTGGAAGGGGACAAGGGCGCGGTGCCGCTGCTGCCCGATGCCGATCCGATGCAGGTGCGGTTCTTCCCCGAGGCGCGGCTGAACATCGCGGACACCTTCCTGAAGAACGCCGACGGCCGCGAGGCGATTGTCTTCATAGGCGAAGACGGCCGCCGCATGGCCTGGACCCGCGCCGGGCTGAAGCGCGAGGTTGAACAGCTCGCCGCTGCATTGCGCGCCGCCGGAATCACCGCAGGCGACCATGTTGCGGGTTACGTGCCGAACATGCCGCAGAGTGTGGCGGCGATGCTGGCCACGGCGTCTTTGGGGGCGGTCTGGTCCTCCTGCGCGCCGGAAAGCGGGCCGGATGTGGTGGTGGACCGGCTTGGCCAGATCGCGCCCAAGCTGATGTTTGCCGCCGACGGTTACTTCTACAATGGCAAGACCTTCGAGACCCGCGATGCGATTACCGAGGTTGCGTCCCGGGTGCCCTCGATAGAGCAGATCGTGGTCTGGTCCTATGCAGGCGGGGCCGAGGATTTGCCCGAGGGGATGATGGCCTATGAGGCCTTCAAGCAACCGGACGCCCCGGCGCTGGACTGCCGTGTGATGGGCTTTCGCGATCCGCTTTATGTGATGTTCTCCTCCGGCACCACCGGCAAGCCTAAGTGCATCGAGCATTCGGGCGGCGGCACCCTCTTGCGGATGCTGGTGGAACAGCAGCTGCATTGCGACCTGCGCCCCGGCGACCGGATGTTCTATTACACCACCTGCAACTGGATGATGTGGAACTGGCAGGTGGCGGCGTTGGCTTCGGAGGCTTCAATCGTGCTGTTCGACGGCAACCCGGCGCATCCCGGCATCAAGCGGCTGTTTGACGTCGTGGAGGCCGAGAAAGTCACCCATTTTGGTATTTCCGCCAAATACATAGACGCCTCTCTGAAACGCCGGAACCGGCCTGCGGACAGCCACGATCTGGCCGCGTTGCGGGTGGTTCTGTCCACCGGCTCGCCGCTCTCGCCCGAAGGCTTTGCCCATGTCTATGCCGACTGGAAAGCGGATGTGCAGCTGGCCTCGATCTGCGGCGGCACCGACATTCTGGGCTGCTTCATTGGCGGCTGCCCGGTGCTGCCGGTGCATCAGGGTGAGATCCAGGCGCCGATGCTGGGGCTGGATGCGGCGACCCTGAACGATCAGGGCGAAGTGGTTGAGGGCGTGGCGGGCGAGCTGGTCTGCCGCAACGCGCATCCGTCGATGCCGACGCGGTTTCTCAACGATCCCTGCAATGCGCGCTATCGCGCCAGTTACTATGAGACTTATCCGGATATCTGGCGGCAGGGCGATTTCACCATCCGCACCGGGCACGGCGGTTTTGTGGTGCTGGGCCGTTCGGATGCGACCCTGAACCCCGGCGGCGTACGGATCGGCACGGCGGAGATTTACCGGCAGCTCGACAAGATCAATGAGGTCGCCGACGCGGTGGTTGTCGGCCAGTCCTTTGACAATGACGTGCGGGTGGTTCTGTTTGTGCAGACTGCCGGGGGCGCGGAGCTGGATGATGCGCTAACCACCCGTGTCAAAACGGAAATCCGCAAGAATGCCTCGCCGCGCCATGTGCCCGTGAAAATCATCGCTGTCTCTGACATCCCGCGCACCAAATCCGGCAAGACCGCCGAGCTGGCGGTGCGTGATGTGGTGAACAAACACCCTGTCCGCAACCTTTCCGGCCTGGCGAACCCGCAGGCGCTGGCGCTGTTTGCGGATCACCCTGAATTGCAATTCTGACCTCAAAGGATCCCGATCATGCCCCTGACCATGAACCGAGACGTCTTCATCACCTGTGCCGTGACCGGCTCGGGCGGCACCCAGGATAAATCTCCCCACGTGCCGCGTTCGCCCAAGCAGATTGCCGACAGCGCAATCGCAGCCGCCAAAGCCGGCGCCGCCGTAGTTCACTGCCATGTGCGCGACCCGGAAACCGGCGCGCCGAGCCGGAAACTTGAGCTTTACCGGGAGCTGACCGACCGTATCCGCGATTCCGAGGTGGACGTGGTGCTGAACCTGACCGCGGGCATGGGCGGCGATATTGTCTTTGGCGGGGTTGAGAGCCCGTTCCCGGTGAATGAGGCCGCCACCGATATGATCGGCGCGACCGAACGGATGGCCCATATCGCCGAATGCCTGCCGGAAATCTGCACCCTGGACTGCGGCACCATGAACTTTGCCGAGGCCGATTACGTGATGACCAACACGCCCGGCATGCTGCGCACGATGGGGCAGATGATGACCGATCTGGGCGTGAAGCCCGAGATCGAGGCCTTTGATACCGGTCATCTGTGGTTTGCCAAGCAACTGGTAAAAGAGGGAGTTCTGGAACCGAACGCGCTGGTGCAGCTTTGCATGGGGGTGCCGTGGGGGGCGCCCAATGACCTCAACACCTTTATGGCGATGGTCAACAACGTGCCTGGCGATTGGACCTGGTCGGCGTTCTCCTTGGGCAGGGATCAGATGCCTTATGCCGCCGCTGCGGTGCTGGCGGGCGGCAATGTGCGGGTCGGGCTGGAGGACAACCTGTTTCTGGAAAAAGGCGTTCTGGCCACCAACGCGCAGCTGGTGGAGCGTGCGGCAGGCGTGATCGAGGGCCTGGGCGCCCGGATCATCGGCCCGGATGCGGTGCGTGAAAAGCTGGGCCTGACCAAACGGGCGCCGGTGGCAAAGTAGGCGGCGGTGCAGGGGGTGCTTTGCGTGCGCCGCCTGTACACCGCTTATGCACCGCTGCGTTGCGGCAAAGAGGGCGGATTGGGGGCTAGCCCCCAAACACCCAGGATATTTTCGGCAAGAGGAAGAACCGGGCGGTTCTTATGAGGACATCAGATGAAGACAGCAGCAATTATCGGCGGCGGGGTGATCGGTGGCGGCTGGGCCGCGCGGTTCCTTCTGAACGGCTGGAATGTGCGGGTGTTCGACCCGGACCCGGAGGCGGAACGCAAGATCGGCGAGGTGCTGGCCAACGCCCGCCGCGCGCTGCCGTCGCTGTATGACAAGGCTTTGCCGCCTGAGGGCGCGCTGACCTTTCACGCGGATATGGCCGAAGCCGTGGCGGACGCGTCTTGGATCCAGGAGAGCGTGCCGGAGCGGTTGGACCTGAAGCACAGGATCCATGCGCAGATCCAGGCGCACGCGCCGGTGAACGCGGTAATCGGCTCGTCTACCAGCGGTTTTAAACCCTCGGAGCTGAATGCTGCGGGTGCCCGCGCCGTGGTGGCGCATCCGTTCAACCCGGTTTACCTGCTGCCGTTGGTCGAGCTGGTGGGCGATGCGGGCACTTGCGCGCAGGCCTCGGACCTGCTGCGCGGAGTGGGGATGTATCCGCTGACCGTGCGCAAGGAGATCGACGCCCATATCGCCGACCGGCTGCTGGAAGCGGTCTGGCGCGAGGGGCTGTGGCTGATCAAGGACGGCATCTGCACCACCGAAGAGCTGGACGAGTCGATCCGCATGGGCTTTGGCCTGCGGTGGGCGCAGATGGGCCTTTTCGAGACCTACCGGATTGCCGGCGGCGAGGCAGGCATGAAGCATTTCATGGCCCAGTTCGGCCCGGCGCTGGAATGGCCCTGGACCAAGCTGATGGACGTGCCGGAGTTCACTGAGGACCTTGTGGATCTGATCGCGGGCCAGTCGGATGCGCAATCGGGCCATATGCCGATCCGCGAGCTGGAGCGTCTGCGGGATGACAATCTGGTCGGCATGATGCGGGCACTGAAGAAATCCGGCAGCGGAGCGGGCGGTGTGATCAACACCCATGAGGCCGCGCTGCCGGTGCCGGACGCGGCGGATCTGCCGGTCACTGTCAGCCGCCCGGTGCCGCAGAGCTGGACCGACTACAACGGCCATATGAACGAGGCGCATTACACCGAGGCCTCGGCCCAGGCGACTGACCGTTTTATGGAGATGATCGGCTGCGATGCGGAATATATCGCCGCGGGCGGCAGCTATTTCACGGTCGAGAACCACGTGCGCTTTCTGGATGAGCTGCACGAAGGCGATGCGCTGACTGTGACCACCCAGGTGCTGCAGGGCGACGGCAAGAAGATGCATCTGTTCCATCGCCTGCACGGCCCCGAGGGCCGGCTGGCAGCAACCGTGGAGACGCTGCTGTTGCACATGGATCTGACGGCGCGCGGCACTTCACTGCCGTCGCAGGCCGTGGCGGACAAACTGGCGTCATATGCCGCCGCCCATGCCGGGATGCCGCTGCCCGGGGGCGCGGGGCGCCGCGTCGGCCAGCGGGGCTGAATTGAAAACCGGCGGCTTGCGGGCTGCCGGTTTTCTCTTGCGGGCCGGGCCTCCTCCCCGGTCCGGCCCGCAATTTCGAACCATGGCCGTTGGGGAGGGCCGGAAATTTGCCGCCCGGGCAACCGGGCAGCCCCCGCGGCGGAGGAGCGCCGGGGGCAATTGTTCAGGGACAAGGGAGGACAAAATGTCTGAGAGGAATTCCAACAACAGCCACCTGGTGGCAAAGTCCGGTTTCTTTACCGGTTTGCATCCGGGGATGGGCATCGCGGCCAAGGGGATGATCGCCGCCTTTGTGATTTTCACCGTCCTGAATGTCGAATTTGCAGGCGGATTATACAAATCCATCCGCGGCTGGATCGAAGGCGGCCTCAGCTGGTATTATATCTCGGTTCTGGCCGGGATCATGTTTTTCTGCTTCTTCCTGATGTTCTCGAAGTTTGGCAGCCTGCGGCTGGGGGACGATGACTCGCGCCCGGAATTCAGCAGCTTCAGCTGGTTTGCGATGCTGTTCTCGGCCGGGATCGGCATTGGCATCCTGTTCTTTGGCGTGGCGGAGCCGATCTTTTATTTCGATAACTCGGCGGTCTGGGGCTATCCCAACAACCCGCATGCCGAGCTTCAGGGCCATTCGGAAATGAACATGCAGCGCGCCGTTGATGCGATGCGGGTGACTTATTTCCACTGGGGTTTCCACGGCTGGGCCTTATACGTGATCGTCGGCCTGTGCCTGGCTTACTTCGGCTTTCGCAAGAAGCTGCCGCTGACCATGCGCTCGGCGCTGTATCCGCTGATCGGTGAACGGATCTACGGCCCCTGGGGCCACTGTGTGGACCTGCTGGCGGTGTTCGGTTCGGTGTTCGGGATTGCGACATCGCTGGGTCTGGGCACCAGCCAGATGGCCACCGGCCTTAATGTGCTGTTCGGGCTGGAGCCGACTATGACGCTCAAGATTGTGCTGATTGTGATCGTGACAATCATTGCAACCGTGTCGACCGTTTCCGGCGTGGGCAAGGGCATCCGGCTGATTTCCGAATGGAATATCTGGCTGTCGATGTTCCTGCTTGCGGCCTTTGTGGTGATCGGGCCGGTCAAATGGCTGCTGGGGTTCTATGTGACGACGCTGGGCGATTACATCTGGAACTTCATCCCGATGGGGTTCTGGACAGCCAGTTCCGAGGAAAACATCGCCTGGCAGGGCGGCTGGACCATCTTTTACTGGGGCTGGTGGATTGCCTGGGCGCCGATGGTGGGCATGTTCATTGCCCGCATCTCGCGCGGGCGCACCATCCGCGAGTTCATGGTGGGCGTGCTGTTCGTGCCGACCGCGATTGCTTTCTTCTGGCTGTGCATGTTCGGCGGCAACGCCATCTGGCAGGAGCTGAACATGGCCGGCGGTCCGGGTGCCGATGGCGGCGCAGGCGTTATTGCCACCGTGCAGGCCTGGGATCTGCCGTCGGCGCTGTACGGCACCATCGGCAATCTGGGCGCCACTTCCTGGCTGGGGGATCTGAGCTGGACCGCCTGGCCGCTGTCGGCGCTGGCGACGCTGCTGTTGTTCTCGTGGTTTGTGACCTCGGCGGACTCCGGCACGCTGGTGATCACCACCATGCTGTCGATGGGCGACGACAACCCGCCCAAGAAGTTCCGGATTATCTGGGGCGCGGGCATTGGCGCCACTGCGATTGTGCTGCTGTGGGCCGGGGGGCTTGGCGCCCTGCAGACCGCGTCGATTGCTGCGGCCTTCCCGATTTCGTTCGTGATCATCGCGATGACATTGGGGCTTTACAAGTCGCTGAAAACTGATCCGTCTGCGTCGCCGATCAGTGAAGCCGGCGCTGCGCCGGATGGCACCCGTATTGTGCAGGACCTGCGCGCCTGAGGCGGACCCCGCCGGTGATACGAAAATGCGCCGGGCCTGTAGAAAGGCCCGGCGCAAAAAATTGTCAGCTGACAATTTTGATCAGTCGCAGGCAGCGGTGACGATGATCTCAACCTTCAGGATCTCGCGCGCCAATTTGGCCTCGCCGCAGGCACGCGCCGGGGCGTGGCCCTCGGGAACCCAGGCGTTCCAGACCTCGTTCAGCTCGGCGAAGTAGGACATGTCCGACAGCCAGATCACGGTCTGCAGCAGGCGGGTCTTGTCGCTGCCGGCCTCGGCCAGCAGGGCGTCGACCTTGGACAGGATTTCGCGGGTCTGCTCGGCTGCGGTGTCTGCTTCGGACACTTGGCCGCTGAAATAGGCAACACCGTTGTGCTTGACGATTTTGCTGGAGCGGGCGGTGGTGCCGGAACGGGTGATGGTCATGCTGTACGCCTTTTCTGTCATGAGATGCTGCGGACATACCGGCTGGAGCTGCTGGCGGAAAGGCCGCAGATGCAAAAGACATGCCGGGCCGGGGTCTGCGGCATCCCGGCCCGCTGGCATCACAGCTTGATCACCGCCATCTTGTCCTGGGCCATGTCATGCATGGTGTAACCGATGCCGCCGGTGTTGTAGCCGGACTGGCGGCGGCCGGCAAAGGGCATCCAGTCAACCCTGAACGCCGTGTGGTCATTGACCATGACGGCGGTGGCGTCCAGCTGGCGCACGGCCTGCATTGCGGTGTCCAGGTTTTTGGTAAAGACCGCCGCCTGAAACGCGACCGGCAGGCTGTTGGCAACCTCAATCGCTTGCGGGATGCTGGCGGAGCTGTAAACGCAGATCACCGGGCCGAAGATTTCCTGTTGCGAGACGCGGGCGTCCGCGGGCGGGTCCAGCAGCACGGTGGGAGCATAGGTGGTCTCGCCCAGGCGCTTGCCGCCGGTCAGGACCTTGGCGCCACCCTGTACTGCCTCATTCACCCAGTCCTCGACCCGGTCAACCTCGGCAGGGCGGATCAGCGGGCCGCAATCGACGCTCGGGTCGGTGGCGTCGCCGACCGTCAGCGCCTGTGCTGCCTTGGCCAGTTTCTGCGCGATCTCTTCGGCCTTGGCGGCGGGGGCGAACACCCGCTGGACCGAGACGCAGACCTGGCCGGAGTGATAGAAACCGCCCTTGGCCAACGCCGGGATCATCGCGTCAATGTCCGCGTCCCCGGCCACGATCACCGGGGCGGCGCCGCCGTGTTCCAGCGCGCAGCGGGTGCCGGGGGCCAGTTTGGAACGCAGCATCCAGCCCACACGGGCAGAGCCGATGAAGGAGAAGAAGCCGGCGCGGGCGTCGGTGATCATCTTCTCGGCTATGTCGTTGCTGCAGACCACTGAACGGCACCAGTCCTGCGGCAGCCCGGCCTCATGCAGCATGGCAACAAAGGTCTGGCACGACAGCGGCGTGTCCTGCGCCGGTTTCACAATCACCGGGCAGCCTGTGGCCACGGCGGGGGCGACCTGATGCACGATCAGGTTCAGCGGGTGGTTAAAGGCGCTGGCAGCCACCACGACGCCGATCGGCTCGCGCTGGGTAAAGGCGATGCGGCCTGCGCCTGCCGCGGTCAGGTCCATCGGGATTTCCCGCCCCGTCATCTGGCCGGTCTCATGCACGCACAGTTCCACCCCGTCGATGGCGCGTTTGACCTCGACGCGTGCGTCCACCAGCGGCTTGCCGCCTTCGCTGGCGATCAAAAGGGCCAGCTCGTCAAACCGCGCCTCCATCAATCGGGCGGTTTTCCGCAGGATTTCAATGCGCTGGTAGGCGGGCAGCCAGCCATCCCGCTGGCGGAACAACCCATGCGCGGTGTCCAGCATCGCATCTATCTGCGCCCAATCACTGGTCTCGACCGTGCCGATGCGTTCCAGGCTGTAGGGGTTCACGACTTCGACGGTTCTGGTCATATCAGGCAGACCTTTGCGGCCAGCTCATCAATCAGCACGCGCTGGTTTTCGCTGTAATCAACCGGCACGTCGATCAGATGCACGCCGCCTGCGGTAAAGGCTTTCTCAAACGTGGGCACCAGATCTTCGGTGCGCGCGATCCGGTGGCCGGTAGCGCCGTAACTGTTTGCATACTGGACAAAATCCGGGTTGTTGAATTCCAGCCCCCAGTCGGCGAACCCGGCGTGCGCCTGCTTCCAGCGGATCATGCCGTATGAGCTGTCGTTCAGCACTGTCACCACGAGGTTGAGGCCAAGGCGGACAGCGGTTTCCAGCTCCTGACTGTTCATCATAAAGCCGCCGTCGCCGCAGATCGCCATCACCCGGCGGTCCGGGTTCAGCTGCGCGGCCATCATTGCCGAGGGCAGGCCCGCCCCCATGGTCGCCAGCGCGTTGTCCAGAAGCACGGTGTTGGGCTGATAAGCCTTGTAGTTGCGGGCGTACCAGATCTTGTAGATGCCATTGTCGAGCGCAATGATATCGCAGTCATCCATCACCTTGCGGGTGTCCGCGACCAGCCGCTGCGGGATGATGGGAAAGCGCGGGTCATCGGCACCTTCGGCGATATGCTGGTCGGTCTCTTTCTTGATGCGCTGGAAATAGCCGCGGTCAAACTCCAGCGGCCCGCCCAGAATTTCCCCCAGCCGGTTGATGGATTGTTCCAGATCGCCGACCACCTCCACCTGCGGGAAATAGACTTGATCGACCTGCGCCGCCTTATAGTTCACATGGATCACCTTGGTGCCGCCGTGCTCCATGAAGAAGGGCGGTTTTTCGACCACATCGTGGCCGACGTTGATGATCAGATCGGCGCGGTCTATGGCGCAGTGCAGATAATCACCATCAGACAGCGCGGCAGTGCCCAGGAACAGGTCCGAGCGTTCGTCGATCACCCCCTTGCCCATCTGGGTGTTGAAGAAGGGGATCCGGGTCAGATCCGCAAAATCGCACAGGGCTGAACGCGCCTTGCGCCGGTTGGCCCCGGCCCCCAGCAGCAGCAGCGGCATTTTGGCATTGCGGATCATCTCTGCCGCCTCGTTCAGCACCGCGTCGCCGGCCACCGCGTAATGGCGGGGATGCGGCTGCAGGACCGTGGTATCGGTGTCTTCGGCGGCGATATCCTCGGGCAGTTCCAGCAGCACGGCACCGGGGCGTTCCTCCTGCGCGGTGCGGAAGGCCTCGCGGATCAGCGCCGGGATGGTGTTGCCGTGCACGATCTGCTTGGACATCTTGCAAATCGGATCGAACAGGCTGACCACGTCAATGATCTGGAACTGGCCCTGTTTCGATTTCTTGATCGGCTTCTGGCCGGTGATCATGATCAGCGGCATGCCGCCCAGATGGGCATAAGCGGCAGGGGTGGCCAGGTTGGTGGCGCCGGGGCCAAGCGTCGCCATGCAGACGCCCGCCTTGCCGGTGAGACGGCCATAGGTTGCGGCCATGAAGGCGGCGCCTTGTTCATGCCGGGTCAGCACCAGTTCGATCGATGAGGGACGCAGGGATTCCAGCAGGTCAAGGTTTTCTTCGCCCGGAACGGCAAAGACATACTTGACACCTTCAGCCTCCAGCGCGGCGACAAGAAGGTCCGAGGCTTTGACCGGCCCATGGGGTGCAGAATGAGAGTCAGGCATGAGGGCTCCTGTTCGTTGAATGTGGTGTTGACGGCGGATGAAGTTACTCCGCTGCGTGTTTCTGTTCCGGCACCGGAAACAGCTCCTCCATCGAGACAGAGCGGCCGTTATCCATCACAATCCTGGCGTGATAGCGTTTCAGCAGCCGCGGTTCGGCAACGCCGCAGCTGTGGGCGAGAATGCCGACCTCCTTAACCATGTTTTTGGCGTAATAGGCGACGCGTTCGGATTTGCTGGCAGGATCCAGGCCGAACTGCAATTTGGGGTCATGGGTGGTGATGCCGGTGGGGCAGGTGTTCTTGTTGCATTGCAGCGCCTGGATGCAGCCAAGCGCAAACATGAAACCGCGTGCGGAATTGACGAAATCCGCCCCGGCGCAGAACGCCCAGGCAACCTCGGACGGGTTGATCAGCTTGCCGCTGGCGCAGACCTTGATGCGGCCGCGCAACCCGTAGCGGGTCAGGATGTCCACCGTCAGCGGCAGGCTTTCGCGCAGGGGCATGCCCATATTGTCGATCAGGCTCATCGGGGCGGCGCCGGTGCCGCCATCGGCGCTGTCGATGGTGATGAAGTCCGGCGCGCTTTCAACACCGCGCGACAGGATTTCCTGGCACAGCCCTTCGACAAACCCATAGGCGCCGACCACCGCCTTGAAGCCCACCGGCTTGCCGGTCACGTCGCGCAAATAGGCGATCATGTCCAGCAGATCGCCGACGCAGTCGACCTCGGGATGGCGGTTGGGGCTGATGGCGTCCTCGCCCGGGGTAAGGCCGCGGATGGCGGCGATTTCCTCGGTCACCTTGGCGCCGGGCAGGATGCCGCCCTTGCCCGGTTTGGCGCCCTGGCTGAGCTTGAGTTCGAACATACGCACGCAGTCATGCGCCGCGACCGCACGCAGCTTATCCTCGTCAAAGCCGCCCCCGGGCTTGCGCACGCCGAATTTACCGGTGCCGATCTGGAACACGATGTCGGCGCCGCCCTCCAGGTGATAGGGCGACAATCCGCCCTCGCCGGTGTTCAGCCAGATGCCCGCCTTTTTGGCGCCATGCGACAGCGCCCGCACGGCAGGAACGGAAATGGCGCCAAAGCTCATGCCGGAAATGTTGAAGATCGACGCGGTGGTATACGGCGTGCGGGCATAGGGCCCGATAGTGACAGCCGCTGGATCCCTGGCGTCCTGCTCCAGCGCCGGGAAGGGGCAGTTGGCGAAATAGACCGTGCCCGCCGGGCGCAGATCGCGGGTGGAGCCGAAGGCGACGGTGGAATCCACATTCTTGGCCGCGCGGTACGCCCAGGAGCGTTCGGCCCGGTTGAATGGCATCTCCTCGCGGTCCAGGGCAAAGAAATACTGCCGGAAAAACTCCCCCATATGTTCGAAGAAATAACGGAAACGGGCCACCACCGGGTAATTGCGGCGCAATGTGCTGTCGGTCTGGGTCTTGTCGCGGATGTAGATCACCACCAGCCACAAAACGCCGGCGCCGAAGGCAAAGATAAACGCATAAGACAGGAATTCGAGCAGCGCCAGTACGGTGCTGGATATCTGGGACATGTTTTCCGTCGCTCCTTCAGGGGCTTGGCGGTGCGGTTGGATCCGCGTGCCTGGCTTTTGTCGTTATAGAATGCGTCCTTGTACCGGGCATTGCATTCACGGGGTGATCACTTCCTTTGGAGCCGCAGAGACAGGCAGATTGCTGTCGCAAAGGAGAACGCGCGCTATTGCGCAATGGTTCCGCACGAAACGGCCAATACCCGGATAGTGCGGCAATGGGGGGAACCTTGTCCAGCCTGCGGGCGCGGCTGCTGCTGCTGGGCCAGATCCGAGGCGCCGGATCAAGTGGATGCCGAGCTGCACTTTGGCTCGGGCGGCTGGGCCGCGGCGGCGCGTCATGTGTCTGGCCCGGCCCTTCGGGCTTTACAGGGCCGCACTGCAGGCGTCGCGCATATCCTGGCCAAACAGTTCCACCGCGCGCCGCTGGACCTGACTGCGCCGGACGGCAAGCGAAAAGGCGGACTGCCAGCGCAACTGCGGGTGTGCCAGCTCCCGGAACCGGCCTGCCTTGACCCGGCTTTCCGCGAAATGCACCGGCAGCGGACCCAGATACTGCCCGGTCTCGATCAGCATCGCCATCGCTTCCATATTCGCGGCCAATGCAGTTGGATCCGGGCGGTCAAGACCGGGAGAGACAGGCCTGTCATATGAGCGCTGGCAGTGCGGATACCTGGCGATCTCCTGCGGGTTGATCAACGCATCCGGCGCAGTGAACAAAGGGTGGTCCCGGCCGCAATAAAGCCGGTGCTCTTCGCGGCACAGCGGCTCATAGGACAGGTCCGTGACCTGGTTGCGAAACGGCGCAATGGCCAGATTCAGCGCGCCTGATATCAGCTGCTGGGTCAATCCAGCAGGAGAGGCGACAACGATTTCCAGCCGCACCTCGTTCGGGCGGGCCAGAAAACGCCGCAGGGCCTGGGCCAGATTGAGGCCGGGCAGGCTGCTCACGGCATCGACCACGCCGATGCGCAGATCGCCGGTGACCGCATCGCGCAGTTCCAGCAGTTCGGCGTCGAAATCGCGGGCGCTGCGCAGGATGCTGCGGGCCTTCTGATAGGCGATGGCGCCGCGTTCCGTCAGCCGGAACCCGCCGCGGCCGCGCTCGCACACCCGGTAGCCGAGCGCGGTTTCCAGATCGCGGATGCGGATGCTGATGGCGGATTGGGTGATCCCCAACGCATATTGCGCATCGGAGAACCCGCCGCAGTCGGTCACGGTGACAAAAGTTTCCAGCAGCGTGTTGCGCAGCAGTTTCACGTGCCTGTTCCTCCCCGGCGGTCCTGCAGGCATTGCATGATAGTCTTTCATGTGAAGATAAACAGCATAATATTTTTTCATACAGTGATCTGTGCTGAGGTGCCGCCGGACCCGCAAATGGAGACACATATGTCTGGACACGGTTACGAAGCCGGCCGCCTGAACCTGCCCTTTGTCGGCATCGCCACCTTCGGCAAGAAACCCTATGTCGAGGATTGGGACAGCATAAACGCTGACGTCGCCATCCTTGGCGCGCCGTTTGATTCCGGCTGCCAGTTCCGCCCGGGCGCGCGTTTCGGCCCGCGCGCAGTGCGCGAGGCCTCGACGCTGTTCAGCTTCGGCCATGCCGGCGCTTACGACCACGAAGATGACGCCACCTACCTGGGCGAAGATGTGCGGATCGTCGATCTGGGCGATGCTGACATCATCCACACCAAGACTGAGGAAAGCCACGCCAATATCGAATACGGCGTGAAGAAGATCCTGGCGGCCGGCGCCTTGCCCGTCACGATCGGCGGCGATCATTCGATCAACATTCCCTGCATCAGCGCCTACGCCGCAGACTGCGCCGGAAATGGCCCGATCCATGTGGTGCAGATCGACGCGCATCTGGATTTTGTCGATGTACGTCATGGGGTTACGGACGGGCACGGCAACCCGATGCGCCGTGCGATCGAAAAGGATTATGTCTCCGGCATGACCCAGCTGGGCATTCGCAATGTGTCCTCCACCGCCCGCGAAGGGTATACTGACGCACGGGCGCGCGGCTCGGACATTCTGTCGGTTCGCCAGGTGCGCAAGCTGGGGACGGATGCGGTGCTGGCGCGCATCCCCGAAGGTGCCCGCTATTACGTCACCATTGACATCGACGCCTTCTGTCCGTCGATCGCGCCGGGCACCGGCACGCCAAGCCATGGCGGTTTCCAGTATTACGACGTGCTGGAGATCCTGCAGGGTCTCAGCAAACGCGGCGATGTTGCCGGTATCGACCTGGTGGAAGTGGCCCCAGCCTATGACCCTTCGGAAAGCACTCAGATTCTGGCCGCACAGCTCTTGTTGAATTTCATCGGCTTCATCTTCCACAACCGGCGCTGAGATTGCAGGCGCTGCTTCTTTCTGGCCGGAAATACCCCGGGGAGCGCGAGGGGCCGGCCCCTCGCTCCTGCCATTGCCGCAGGCGCCGGGGTGTCAGGGGGCCATCTTACCCTCGGCAAAGGCCCGGGCGGCTGCGACCGCCTCCGGATCAGGCTCTGCCCCGGTGAATCCCAGCAGATACCCTTCCAGCCGCGCGGTGCGGGCCTGCATCGGTTCGCGCACCTCCAGCGCGTGGTAGCCGCATTGCATGAAATACAGGATCCGGGCGCGGGAATCGGCCTCATACGGCGCATACCCGTGGCGCATGAACATGGCGGTGACCGCCTCCAGCCGCAGCGCATCCGCCGCATCGATCCGGTTACGCACGTTGCCGTCGCGCCGCGACCATTCGCGGACCGCAAAGTCCAGCGACGCGTCGAACAGCTCCGGATCGACAAAACAGCGGAAGAAATTGCAGACCGCCCAGGAAATATTGCCGGCCGGCAATTCGCAATGGGTAAGGATCGGATCGGTGTTGCGGGTCTCCCAATCGTCCAGCAGCGCCTCCAGCAGGTGCTTGCGGCTTTTGAAATACCAGTAGAAGCTGGAGCGCGAGACCCCCAGCCGCTCACCGATGGCCAGCACCTTGACCCCCGCCACCCCGTCGCTGATCAGCAGGTCGCGGGCCACGTTCAGCCAGTCCTCGGGCGTCACTTTGACATGGCCGCTTAGGGGTTCCTTGTCCGGGTTATCCCGGTGCAGCACCGGGGCGGCGCGTTTGGCCATGTCAGCTCTCCGGCGGTGCGCCGCCCTGGGCGGTGCGCTTGGCGATGAAGCTTTTCAAAGCCTCAACGCGGGTGTCGTCAGTCTTGGGCCGGTTATCATGGGCCAGGATGTCCTTCCAGACCCGGGTTGCGCGTTGGTTGGCGTCCAATGCCCCGCGCTCGCTCCAGGTGCCGAAATTGGCATAGTCATGCACCACGGGTTCGTAGAATTCTGTATTATAGCGCGCCATGGTCTGGGGAGTGGCAAAGAAATGGCCGCTTGGCTCCACCTCTTTGATCGCAGTGCCGTAGCCGATTTCGTCCGTTCCGGCCTGGGCGCCTGCGCAAAGCTCGGCAATCATGTTGAGGACTTCGGCGTCGGTTATCAGTTTCTCGTAGGAGACCGAAAGCCCGCCTTCGAGCCAGCCGGCCGAGTGGATGATCACGGTGGCACCCGCCATCAGACAGCCCCAGAGCCCCATCTGGTTTTCATTGGCCGCCTGCACGTCGTTGCAGTTTGACGCGGACCCTGCGGCAGAGCGCCATGGAAGCCCGAGGTGCCGCGCCAGCTGGCCTGCCGCCAAGGACGCCTGGAAATGCGACGGGGTGCCGAACGCAGGCGCGCCTGATTTCATGTCCACGTTGGAGGTAAAGGTGCCATAACAGACCGGCGCGCCGGGGTTGGTCAGCTGGGTCAGGGTCAGGGCCGCCAGCACCTCGGCATGGCTGAGGGTGATGGCGCCCGCGACGGTGATCGGCGCCATGGCCCCCATCAGGGTGAACGGCGTGATGATCGAAACCTGGCTGTGCCGTGCAAAGTCGATCAGCCCCTGCGCCATCGGAATGTCCAGCGTGCGCGGGCTGTTGGTGTTTATGATGGTGTAGCAGCGCGGCTCAGACCGGAATTCCGCATCCGACAGCCCGCGGAAATCGCGGATCATCTCGAAACAATCCATCACCTGCGGCGTCCCGCGTGAGAAGATGAAGGGGAACTTGTCGGTGCGCGTCATCTGTGCCTCGGTGGTGAAATAGTGGCGCAGATGCATCGGCACGTCCTGCGGCTCCACCTGGGGGGAGATCATGTGAAAGACGTCGAAGTGATGGGTAAGCTGCAGATATTCCAGGTAATCCTGCGCTGATCCGGGGCGGCGTCCGCGCTCCAGATCGGTGGCATTGGGCGCGCCTGCACCGGCCTGAAACACCAGGCTGCCCAGCTCCAGCGTGATGTCGCGCTCCCGCGCCCCGGCCCGGCAGATGATTGAGCGGGGCGCGGTGGCCAGCGCCGCCTCGATGATGTCGCGGCCGATATAGACCATCTGGCTGTCTTCATCGACGCGGGCACCGCCCTTGGCATAGATCCGGCGCGCCTCGGGCAACAGCACCTTCATGCCCAGTTCCTCGAGCATCTTCAGCGCGGTTTCGTGCATGTCCGCGATCTGATGCTCCGGGAATACCTCCATCAGCGGAAATGGGTTTTTCAGCTGGCGGTAATTCACATTGCGCTGCGGCGCGGCCCCGGCTGCGGTTTTGCGGGTCCGGCGGCGCCCGCGGGTATTGCCTTCGTTCTCAAGGGTCATCGGGTCAGCCTCTCATCGCTGTGCCGGAGGGGTCGTAGGGGGAAGGGGCAATCACCCGGGCGGCGCGTTCCTGGCCGACGATGTGCAGGGTCAAGTCAGTGCCTTCCGCCGCCGCATCGCGGTCCACCATTGCCATTGCCAGCGATTTTCCGGTGCTGTGGCCATGGCCGCCGGAGGTGACAAATCCGACGCGTTTGCCGTTCCGCCAAACCGGTTCGTAACCGCTGGCGTCTGCGTCCGTCGCCTCGACTTCCAGCGTCACAACGACCTGTGCGGGGCCACCTGCCTCGCGTTCCTTCTGCGCGGCCTCGCGGCCGATGAAGTCCTTGTGCCAGTCGATCCAGCGGTCCATGCCGGTCTGCGCGGCGGTGTAGCCTTGGGTGAATTCGGCGCTCCAGATGCCAAAGCTTTTCTCCAGCCGCAGGCTAAGCAGCGCGTTGAAACCGACTTCGCGCAGCCCCAGGTCCGCGCCAGCCGTCAGCAGGGTCTCGCGCAGGGTGATGTGCTCGGCAGCGGAGCAGTGGAGCTCATAGCCCAGTTCACCCGCGACCGAGAGGCGGCCAACCTTGAGACGCAGCATGCCGATGTCGAAGGTGCCGCAGCCCATGAACGGCAGGTCGGCGATGGGGGCGTCTGTCAGTTTTTCCAAGACTTTGCGGCTGTTTGGCCCCGACAGGCTGAAGCCGGTGACGGCATCGGTCACGTCGCGGATTTCGACCCCTTCGCCCATGTGATCCTGGAACCAGCGCATGTGCCATTCGCGCAGGTAGTAGCTGCCCATGATCCACCATGTTCCGCCGCCCCAGTTGAACACCGTGAGGTCGCCCTTGAGGCGGCCGTCGGGCGACAGCATCGGCGCCAGTTTGGCGCGGCCCGGCTTGGGCAGTTTCGAGGCCATGATGCGGTTGAGCCAGGCCTCGGCGCCCGTACCCGAGACCTCGAAACGGGAGAAGGCGGAGATGTCCAACAGTCCCACGGCCTCGCGCACCGCCTTGCATTCCTGGGCGACGATGCCGAAGGCATTGGAGCGTTTCAGGGTCGGGGTTTCGGTGAAGTCTTCCGACGGAGCAAAGTACAGCGGGATTTCCAGCCCGTAGCTGGCGCCCCAGCGGCAGCCTGCGCGGGTCATGTCCGAATAGGCGGGGGCCTTCTTCAGCGGGCGGCCTGCGGGCAATTGCTCGTTCGGGTAGGTCATCACGAAGCGGCGGGTGTAGAACTGGCCGGTGGTCTCCTTGATGAACCGCTTGTTCTGGGCGTAGTCGCCGAATCGCGCCACATCCATGCCGAACACATCGGCCTCCGGCTCGCCATGGATCATCCACTCAGCCAGCGATTTGCCGACGCCGCCGCCCTGCAGGAAGCCCGCCATCACGCCGCAGGCGCACCAGTAGCCGGGCTTGCCGCGCACCGGGCCGACCAGCGGGTTGCCGTCGGGGGCAAAGGTGAAGGCGCCGTTGACCCAGGTTTTGACGCCGGTGGTTTGCAGCGCCGGGTAGCGCTCAAACCCCAGCGTCAGCTCACGTTCAATCCGGTCAGGGTCTTCCTGCTGCAGCTCAAAGCCATACTCCCAAGGCGCGCCGTCCATCATCCAATGCTGATGGTCGATCTCGTAAATACCCAGCAGAATGCCCTTCTGATCCTGCCGCATATAGGTGAAACCTTCGAGGTCGACGGTCATCGGCACCTCGAAATCGAGCTGTTCCAGTGCGGGAATGGTGTCGGAGATCAGATAGTGGTGGTTCAGCGGCGAGACCGGCAGGTCTACGCCCGCCATGCGCCCCACCTGTTTGGCCCAAAGACCGGCGGCGTTGACCACATGTTCGGCGTGAATGGTGCCTTTTTCGGTGACGATCTGCCAGCCATCGTCCACCTGATGCAGTTCCAGCACCCGGTTGTTCTCAATCACTTCCGCGCCGCGTTTCTTGGCAGCACCCGCATAGGCGTGCACGGTGCCGGTGGTGTCCACGTACCCCTCGCGGTCGGCCCACATGCCGCCGAGGATGCCTTCGGTGGACATGATCGGACACAGCTCACCCGCCTCTTGCGGGGTGATCAGGCGGCAATCGTCAATGCCGATGGATTGGAAGGTGCGGTAGGCCGATTGCAGCCATTCCCAGCGGTCCGGGGTGCCTGCCAGGGTCATGCCGCCGGTCATATGCATGCCGACGGATTGGCCGGATTCCTGTTCGATCTCGGACAACAGGTCAATTGTGTAGGCCTGCAACGAGGCGATGTTCGGGTCGGCGTTCAACGCATGAAACCCGCCCGCGGCGTGCCAGCTGGACCCGGCGGTCAGCACCGAACGCTCGATCAGGCAAACGTCGGTCCAGCCGAATTTCGCCAGGTGATAAAGGACCGAGGCGCCGACAACGCCGCCCCCGATAACAACGGCACGATAGTGCGATTTCATGGGCTTGCTCCTTGTCTGCTGCCGCGGGGCCGGGCCCCCCCGAATCCGCCTTTTGGACATTCCTGTCCAATTGATCGGCGATCCTGGACAGTCTTGTCCAGAGAAATCGTGCGCAGCGGGGTCAGGAGCGGGGCCGGGTCACAAATCCAGTTCGATTGCACCAGTGGCAGGGACGGCACAGCAGATCAGAGCTTCACCCTCCACAGGTTCGGCAGAAGGCGGGGTTCGGTAGGCGAGCTTGCCTGCCTGCAGCCGGGTGCTGCAGCTGCCGCACTTGCCGGATCGGCAGCTGAATTCGGGCGTCAGGCCATGGTTTTCAGCCAGTTCCAGCAGGGTGCCGTCTGCAGGGGTCCATGGTTGTTCAAATCCGGATCTGGTGAAGCGGACAATGGCGGTTTCCGTTTCTGGCACGGTTTCAGGGACAGGCGGGGCATCTGCAGTGCGCGCCAAGGCGGACGGCCCGAACGCCTCGGCGTGGATGTCCGCGTCATCAACCCCAAGACTGAGGAGGCCGTCATAGGCGGCTTGCATAAACCCGCCGGGACCGCAGAGATAGATATCAGCCCCTTCCTGCGGCAGCAGCTGTTGCAAAACTTCAGCATTGACCCGGCCTTCCAGATCGAAATCCCGGCCCTCGGTTTCGCCCTTTGCAGGCGTGCTGATCAGGGAGAAATAGGGGATCTGCCCGCCAGAGGCCTGCTCTAATGCACGGAATTCGCGGGCAAAAGCGCGCTCCTGCACTGTGCGGGCCGCGTGCAGGATGGTGAGCGGGCGCAGATGCCGGGTGCGCAGCCCCTCGCGGAGAACATGCCGGGCCATGGCGATCATCGGGGTGATCCCAACGCCGCCTGCGACCAAAAGTGCAGGACGCCGGTCTGAGGCATCCAGAAAGAACGCGCCCCGCGGGGCTTTGGCCTCAATCACCGAACCCGGCTGCAGGGCGTCATGCAGCAGGCGGGACACGGTGCCGTTCTCCTCGCGTTTGACCGAGATACGATAGGGGCCTTCGCCTGGTGCAGAAGACACGGTGTAAGTCCGCAACAGCGGTTTTTGAGCGCCGGGCGGCGTGGCGCGGAGGGTCAGGAACTGGCCAGCCTCAAACGGCAGCAGCGGGCCGCCATCCTCCGGTTGCAGGTAAAAGGAGCGGATTGAGGTGCTTTCCTGTTCGACACGCGCAATCCGGAAGCGGCGCCAGGTGCTGCGCTGTGTTTCCAGGGTTTTGCGGGCCTCGGCCTCGGCCCAGGTATCCGTCAAACCTGAGTTGGGTGAAAAATCACCGCGTTCGGCGCGGAAGGGCAGAGCGCCCTCCAGCCAGACGCCTTGGCGCAGGGTGAAGCGCCAGCCGCGCTCGGCGCCGTGAAAGGCGGTGACATCCGGGTGGTCTTCGCCCAGCAGTTCAACCGTGCCGGTCAGCAGCAGCAGGCTGCCGGTGGTAAAATCCGCAAACGCCAGGCCCGCGCGCGGGTTCAGCAGGAAGTTTCCCAGCGTGTTGAAATGGTTGTTGCCGGGAAAGTCGGGGATGGTGAGGGTGTTGCCGTCGATGCGGACAAAGCCGGGCCGCCCGCCCCGGTGCGAGACATCGACGCCTTCGCGTTCAGGGTGATCCGCTGCAGGCACATGGCTGGCGGCAAAGAACATGTCGGCATCGGAAATCAGCGCAGTATGGGCGCTGTCAAAACTGTCAAAGCGCTGCGGCTTGGCAGGCGGCTGCGGCTCTGCCGGCTTCAAGTCCCGCAGCTGGATGTATTGCGGGCAATTGCCAAAGGACTGATCGACCCGCAGGGTAAACCCGTTGCGCGCGGCAGCAATGACCCGGCCGTTGACCCGGTTGCGGCGGCGGCTGTGCAGCTCGATCCCCAACAGCCCCAAGGGAGCACCTTTGCGGATGGCGGCATGGACAGGATCCCCTGTGCCGCCGCTCAGCGAAACATGCAGATGCCGCGCATCCGGCGTTGCGGCAAAGCCGGGCGGGCCGCTCAGCAGACTTGCCCAGGGCCAGCCCTGATGATCCACCGCGCCTGCCGCAAGGAACGGCAGCTGCGCATAAAATTTCCGGTGCTGATCGGGCATAAAGGGGCGGATCACCCGGCGGGCGAAGGCTTCCATTGCGTCGCGCTTGCCCGCTCGGCGCTGCATTTCCTGCTCGCCCTCATGAAAGGGAGAGGGGCTGTCTGCGTCAAAGGGAGTCATGGAAACCTCCTGTTTGCTGAAAGAAAGAGGCGGCAGCCGCCAAAGGAGCCGCCGCGCAAGGGGTCAGGCCGCGAGGCCAACCTTGGTGGCGGGCATCGGCTTGAAACCTTTCAGACCTTCGATGCGGGCCAGATGGGCGCGCACATTCGGGTAGGGTTCCAGCGAGATACCGCCCTCGGGCGCGTGTGCCACATAAGAGTAGACCGCCACGTCGGCGATTGTGGGGGCGTCGCCGGCCAGGAAGCTGCGGCCTTCCATATGGGCATCGATCTTGCCCAGCACACGGGCGGCGACGGTGGCGCAGAACTCCGCGTCCAGGGCTGCGTTGAAGACGGTGATCAGCCGCGCTGCAGCGGGTCCAAAGGCAATTTCGCCCGCGGCCAAGGTCAGGAACTTCTGCACTTCCGCTTCCAGAACCGGATCGGACGGCAGCCAGGACGGCGCGTATTTGCGGGCGAGATAGACCAGAATGGCGTTGGAATCGGTGATGACGGTGCTGCCGTCCTCAATCACCGGGACCTGGCCGGCAGGGTTCAGCGCCAGGAAGGCGGGCTGCTTGTGTTCGCCGCCTGCGAGGTCGACGTTGATCACCTCGTGGGCGATGCCGGCAAGATTGGCGAACAGCTCCACCCGGTGGGCGTGGCCGGAGAGGGGGAAGCTGTGAATGCGGATGGAATGCGACATGTTTCGGGGTCCTTTTCTGTGGCATGTGCCATGAGGTGTTGAAGACACAGGCAAGATAGCGGCCGCAGGCATAGGCGATAATATTCTCTTTTGGCGATTGATTGTGTATGCAGGGTTCATAAAACGCCGCGCCGGGGGAGACGTGATGGACAAATTGGACTGCATGCGCACCTTTGCGGCGGTTGCGGCGCAAAGCTCCTTTACCAGCGGTGCCTTGCAGCTGGGGATCAGCACCAAACTGGCCAGCAAATATGTCGCCCGGCTGGAGGAGCAGCTGGGTGCACAGCTGCTGAACCGCACCACCCGCAAGGTGACGCTGACCGACACGGGCCGCGCCTATCTGGAGCGCTGCCTGCCGCTGCTGGATCAGTTCGACGAGCTGGAGGATGTGGTGCAGCTGCGCCAGCAAGAGCTGGCAGGCCCGGTCCGGATCACCGCCCCCACCGGCTTTGGCAGCCGCGAGCTGGTCGAAGCGCTGCAGCCGTTCCAGCAGATGCACCCCAAAGTGACGGTTGAGCTGGTTCTGTCCGACCGCCATCTGCCTATCTTGGAGGAGGGGGTGGATCTGGCGGTCCGTTTTGGAACCCTCAAGGGTTCGACGCTGGTGGCCCGAAAACTCTGCGCCATGCGGCTGGTGGTGGTGGCGTCGCCGGCCAATCTGGCGGCACAGGGCACCCCCGCCGAACCTGAAACACTGGCCACCCACAACTGCCTGCTGCAGATGACCTCGCCGCAGCCGGATGCCTGGACCTTTGGCCGCAAGGACCGGCAGCGTACCATAATTGTCGGCGGCAGCTTTCGCGCCAATTCACCGCGTGCGGTGGCCCATATGGCGTCCAGCGGCCTGGGGATTGCCCGTTGCCCGCACTATACTGCACTGCCGTTTCTGCAGGACGGCAGACTGCAAGTGCTGTTCGAAAAACAGGAAACCGACCCGATCACGCTCTACGCTGTTTACCCGCCCAGCCGCCATCTGACGGCGCGGATCCGCGCCTTGATCGACCATTTGGCGGCCTACTTTGGACCGGGCTGACCTAGGCGCGCAGCACGGTCCTGCCGGCCCTTCTTCATCTTTCACGAAATACTCCGGGGAGCGCGAGGGGCTGGCCCCTCGCAGCCCGGGTCCGGTTTTCGGAACGGTTCCCGACCGGCAGGACAACATTGTTGCCCTATATATTTTATACTTGAAATAAATCTTCAAGCCTGCGTAGGCTCGTATCAAGGGCTGGCGGAAGATCAGCCGGGGAGATGCAGGCTGCAGCGGGTCTTGGCTTCTGCCGGGGCGGCGTTAAAGTCGCAAGCATTTGATCCAAAACCCTGGCTTCGGTCCAGGGTATGTTCTGGGAGGAAAGACGTAATGAAGACCATTCGGATGCTCGCCATGGCAGCAGCAGTCCCGGCGCTGGCGGCTGCGGCCCAGGCTGACACCAAGATCGGCATGATCACCACATTGTCCGGCGGCGGCGCGGGGCTGGGTGTGGACGTGCGCGACGGCTTTATGCTGGCAATCGAACAGGACGGCCGCGACGGTGTCGAGGTGGTGATCGAGGACGATCAGCGCAAACCCGATGCCGCGGTGCAGATCGCTGACCGGATGATCCAGTCCGAAAAGGTGGATATCCTGACCGGCATCATCTGGTCCAACCTGGCGATGGCGGTGGTGCCCGCTGCCACTGCGCAGGGTGTGTTCTACCTGTCGCCGAACGCCGGACCGTCGGCGCTGGCGGGCAAGCGCTGCCATCCGAACTACTTCAACGTCGCCTGGCAGAACGACAACCTGCACGAGGCCGCGGGTGCCTATGCCAATGAGGCAGATCTGAAAAACAGCTTCATTCTGGCGCCGAACTACCCGGCGGGCAAGGACGCGCTGACCGGCTACAAACGGATGTACGGCGGTGAACTGGCCGGTGAGATTTATACCAAGCTGGGTCAGACCGACTATGCTGCTGAGATCGCGCAGATCCGCGCCTCCGGTGCCGACTCGGTCTATTTCTTCCTGCCCGGCGGCATGGGGATTTCCTTCCTGAAACAATACGCTGGCAGCGGTGTGGACCTGCCGGTGGTTGGTCCTGCGTTCTCGTTTGATCAGGGCATCCTGCAGGCGGTGGGCGACGCCGCGCTGGGGGTCAAAAACACCTCGCAGTGGAACAAGGACATCGACAACGCGGCCAATGCCGGTTTTGTCGCGACTTTTCAGGAAAAATACGGCCGTCTGCCCTCGCTTTATGCCAGCCAGGGCTTTGATACCGCCAACCTGATCCTGAGCGCATTGAACAAGGCTGAGGCCTCCGATGCGGATGCCTTCCGCGCAGCACTGAAGGCGGCAGAGTTCGCATCGGTCCGCGGCGATTTCAAATTCGGTGACAACCATCACCCGGTGCAGGACATCTATGTCCGCGAAGTGATCAAGGAAGGTGATGTCTTTACCAACAAGATCATCGCCACCGGGCTGAGCGACCACGCCGACGCTTACGCCGGCGAGTGCAAGATGTAAGACAGACCGTCAAGCGGAGGCGCTACAGCGCCTCCGCCGCGGCAAAACTACCCCTTCGGAAATTCAAATGACCTATATTCTAGTTCTGGAGCAGATCCTGAACGGGCTGCAGTTCGGCGTCATGCTGTTTCTGATGGCCGCCGGGCTGACGCTGGTGTTCGGGGTGATGGGGCTGATCAATCTGGCCCATGGTTCGCTTTACATGGTGGGCGCCTTTGCAGCTGCCGCGGTGGCGGGCTGGACCGGCTCGTTCCTGCTGGCGCTGATCGCCAGCCTTGCCGCTGCGGCCGCAGCCGGGGCGCTGATGGAGCTGGTGGTGATCCGCCGCCTGTACCGGCGCGACCATCTGGATCAGGTGCTGGCGACATTTGCGCTGATCCTGATCTTTTCCGAAGGCACCCGCTGGCTGTTCGGATCTTTCCCGCTGTTTCTGGATGTTCCGTCTTATCTGTCGGGGCCGGTTACCCTGCCGGGCGGCATTGAATACCCGCTGTACCGGCTGGCGATCATCCTGATTGGGCTGGCCATCGCCGCGGGCCTGTTCCTGCTGATCGCCCGCACGCGAATTGGCATCCAGATCCGCGCAGGCGAAGCCGACCGCGAGATGATTGCCGCCCTTGGTGTCGATATCTCCAAACTCTACACGCTGGTGTTTGCCCTTGGCGCCGCACTGGCCGGTCTGGCCGGCGCGCTGGTGGGCGCGATCCAATCGGTGCAGGTCGGCATGGGCGAGCCGGTGCTGATCCTGGCCTTTGTGGTGATCGTCATCGGCGGTATCGGTTCGATCAAGGGCGCATTGGCCGGCGCGCTGCTGGTGGGGATGACCGACACGCTGGGCGGGGTGTTCCTGCCGCGGCTTTTCACCCTGTTCATGGAGCCTGCCAGTGCGGCCTCGGCGGGTGCGTCGCTGGCCTCGATGCTGATCTACATTCTGATGGCGGCGGTTCTGCTGGTGCGCCCCTCGGGCCTTTATGGAGGGAGCGCATGATGCTGACCCGCGAAACCCTGCTGAACTGGGCAATGATTGCGGCGCTGCTGATTGTGCCGCTGGCAGCGTGGAGCCTGGATGAGCCGTTCATCATCACCCTGGCAACCAAGGCTGCGATCCTGGCGCTGGCCGGGGTGGGGCTGAACATCGCGCTGGGGCAGGGCGGGCTGATCAGCCTGGGCCATGCGGCGTTTTTCGGCATTGGCGGCTATGCCATGGGCATCCTTGCCGCCCATGCGCAGAACTATGAGCCGCTGTTTGACTGGCCGTTCCTGTTTGAAGGCAGCAACCAGATGCCGCTGATCTGGCTGGTGGCGGTGGTGTTCAGCGCGCTTGCGGCGCTGGTGATCGGCGCACTGTCTTTGCGCACTTCGGGCGTCTATTTCATCATGATCACCTTGGCGTTCGGCCAGATGCTGTATTACTTCGCGATCAGCTGGAGCGCCTATGGCGGCGAGGACGGGCTGTCGATCTGGGTCAGGAATGACTTCCCGGGCCTGAACACATTGGACCCGATCCAGTTCTTTGCCATTGCCTATGTGATCCTGTGCGGCGCGCTGTTTTTTGCCGCCCGGCTTGCGCGCTCACCCTTTGGGCTGGCACTGGCCGCCGCGCGCCAGAACGAGGACCGGGTGGAGGCAGTGGGCCTCACGCCCTTTACCCTGCGGCTGACCGCCTTTGTGATTTCCGGTGCTGTCACCGGGCTGGCAGGGGCGCTGTTTGCCGATCTGAACCGGTTCGTCAGCCCCACCATGCTCAGCTGGCACACCAGCGGCGAGATCATGATTTTTGTGATCCTTGGCGGTGTCGGGCGGCTGTACGGTCCGGTGGCGGGCGCTGCGCTGTACATCCTCTTGGAGCATCTTCTGGGCGGGATCAGCGATTACTGGCAGATCTTCCTGGGCGTTTTGCTGCTTCTGATCGTGCTGTTTGCCCGCGGCGGGCTGATCGGAGCCATTGCCGGACGGGAGAAGGCGCATGGCTGAAACGGTTCTGAAAACCAGGTGCCTGAACAAGAGCTTTGGCGCGCTGCAGGCGAGCCGCGATGTGTCGCTGGACCTGCGGGCGGGCGAAATCCACGCGCTGATCGGCCCCAATGGCGCGGGAAAGTCCACCCTGATCAAGCAAATTGCGGGCAACCTGCAGCCCGACAGCGGCGCGGTGGAGCTGCTGGGGCGGGATGTGACTGCGCTGAATACCGTTGCGCGGGCGCGGATGGGGCTGGGGCGGACGTTCCAGATCTCGGCGCTGGCGATGGACTACAGCGTCCTGCAGAACGCTGTGCTGGGCGCTTTGGGGGGCAGGGGCGGTCCGTTCCGGTTCTTTCGCAACGTGATGAAGGATCCGGAGCTTCTGGAGCAGGCAGGCGACGCGCTGGAGCGGGTCGGGCTGGTACAGGACGCGCATCGCCGCACTGCCGACCTGTCGCACGGCCAGCGCCGCCAGTTGGAGGTCGCCGTGGCGCTGACGCTGCAGCCAAAATTGTTCCTGATGGATGAGCCGATGGCCGGGCTTGGGTCCGCAGGCTCCAAGGCGCTGACCGGCTTCCTTGACGGCTTGCGGCAGGAGGCGCCGATCCTTTTGGTGGAACACGACATGGACGCGGTTTTTACCTTGGCCGACCGGATCAGCGTGCTGGTTTACGGCCAGATCATCGCAACCGGCACCGCCGATGACATCCGCGCCAATGCCGATGTGCGCCGTGCCTATCTGGGAGAGGAGGACGCCGCATGAGCCTGCTGTCTTTACAAGGGGTTGAAGCCGCCTACGGCCCGGCGCAGGCGCTGTTCGGGGTCGATCTGGAACTCGCCGAGGGCGAAGTGGTGGCGTTGATGGGCCGCAACGGCATGGGCAAATCCACCACCATCAAGACAATTTGCGGCATGCTTGCAGCCACCAAGGGAGAGCTGCGGTTTGACGGCCACGACCTGCGCCGGCTGCCCTCATACAAGATTGCCCGGCTGGGTATCGGGCTGGTGCCCGAAGGACGGCGCTGCTTTGCGCCGCTGACGGTTGAGGAAAACCTGACGGCTGCAGCACGCCCTGGCCCGTGGGATTTCAAGAAAGCAGCAGAGCTGTTTCCGCGGCTGGAGGAACGGCGAAGCCAGAAAGCCGGATCGTTGTCGGGCGGCGAGCAGCAGATGCTGACCATAAGCCGCGCCCTGATGACCAACCCGCGTCTGCTGATCCTGGACGAGGCAACCGAAGGTTTGGCGCCTGTGGTCCGGCAGGAGATCTGGGCCGCGATTGGGCGCCTCAAGCGTGAGGCGGGGCTGGCCATTCTGGTGGTGGACAAGTCGCTGAAGGAGCTGTCGGCTATTGCAGACCGTGCGGTGATCCTGAACAAGGGCAGCAATGCTTGGGGCGGTGGCATCGGCGAACTGCCGGCAGAAGTGGCGGACCGGTTTCTAGGGGTTTAGATTGTAAACCCCATTCAGAAATGCCACTGGCCGCGCAAAGCAGGACTGTCACCGCATAGCGCAACAGGAACAAGGCTTGGCAGCCCGGAGACCTCAAATACCGAAGGGCTGAAAAGCCTTGCGGGTGAAAAGTGACGCGGTGGTATGCATTCAATCTCGAATTGCTGGCTTGAGCTCAAATTGGATGGCCTCAGGATATGGGCATATGTTAGCTTCGAAAGCTGTGATGCAACGAGCAGGTAGATGACTGTGCGACTTCTTCAGGTTTGGTCAGTTAGTTTGCTGTTTTTCCTGGCTGGCCTTGCCTTTTCGCCTGCGTATGGAGAGCAAAACTCTCCGAACGAAACCGTCATCAGGTGCTACTTAAAGGGCTCAGAAGGTGAAGAGGTTCACGCAGTTCTTAGAACCATCGGAGAGGATATTAAGCTAAAAATCAATGAGTTGGAGATCCACAGAGTAACCCCTCTCTGGGGCCATAGTCATTCTCCGAGCATTGCTGTTTCGAGTAATATGGGTACTAGAGGTGTGTATACTCTAGCCATTCATAGAAACTTTTTCCGACCGCACCCTATAGGGTTTGATCCAGACAATCCTCCAGCCACTCTGACGGTGCAACAAGCCGATGACGACGTTATCCCTACAGTTAAGTCGTTCCAAGGAACTTGCAGTTTCGACTAAATCTGAGAAGTCCGCGTTGCCGTCATTCGCTTGCCGGTCACCGCCTCCGACAATTCCTTTTTACGAGGCCTGGGCTTATACCCCATCTTCTCGGAATTGGTCCGCACCTTGGGCTTTGGCGGTGCTTTCTCCTGCATCTCTTTGACAAGGGCCAGACGGCAGCATGAGTGACCCGCTGATCCATATCAAAGACCCTGTAGGGCAGGGTCGGCCTTTCCAGCTAACCTCAAACCGGCCATCGGTATCCACGTATTTGCCGACCAAAGCGCGTTAAAGCTCGTTCGCTTCCAGGTCCAG